>JAVEEH010000217.1 GCA_030840545.1 Frankiaceae bacterium
GCCGGGGCAGTAGTCGACCCACGACCGCTCGTCGAGCTGGATGCGGCGCATCGGGCCGTAGTCCTCGTCGAGCGCAACCGGGCCGCCGTCGAACAGCGACGGCTGCCAGGAGACGGTGGCCTGCACCAGCTCAGGTTACGTCCGGGGTCCGACAGCGCTAGTCCGCGCGTTGCGGACTGTCACCGTAGGAGTGCGCGAACGGATAGCGGCCACCGGCAGCGACGTCCTTCGGGGCGATCCGGTCCAGCCGCGCCAAGTCCTCCGCGCTGAGCGACACGTCGCCAGCCCGGACGTTCTCCTCGAGGTAGGAGCGCCGTTTGGTGCCGGGGATCGGTACGACGTCGCTGCCCTGGGCCAGCACCCAGGCGAGCGCCAGCTGCCCGGCGCTGCAGTCCTTGTCGGCTGCGAGCTGCCGCACCTCGTCGACGAGCCGCAGGTTGGCCTGGAAGTTCTCCCCCTGGAACCGCGGGTTGCCCCGGCGGAAGTCGTCCTCGCCGAAGTCATCGGGCGAGGTGATGGCGCCAGTGAGGAAACCGCGACCCAGCGGGCTGAACGGCACGATGCCGATGCCGTGCCGGCGGGCGACCGCGAGCACGTCGGTCTCCAGGTCGCGCGTCCACAACGACCACTCGCTCTGCAGCGCGGCGATCGGGTGGACGGCGACGGCGCGCTCGATGCTCTGCGCACTGGCCTCGGACAACCCGAGGTGGCGCACCTTGCCGGCCTCGACCAGACCGGCCATCGCGCCGACGGTGTCCTCGATGGGCACCGTCGGGTCCACCCGGTGCTGGTAGTAGAGGTCGATGTGCTCGACGCCGAGGCGGCGCAGCGACGCCTCGCACGCCTCGCGCACATAGTCGGGCTGACCGTTCACCTTCATCGCGCCGCCGTCGCGGGTGAGCGAGAACTTCGTCGCAAGCACGACCTCGTCGCGGCGGCCCTTGATGGCCGCACCGACGAGCTCCTCGTTTTGGCCCAGGCCGTAGATGTCAGCGGTGTCGAGGAAGGTCACGCCGAGGTCGAGTGCTCGCAGGATCGTGGCGGTCGACTCGCCGCGGTCGGCCGGGCCGTAGGACTGCGACATGCCCATGCAGCCCAGGCCCTGCTCCGACACGGTGAGCCCGGACCGGCCGAGCCGGCGGGGGTGGATCGGGTCGGTCACGACGTCGTCCCTTCGTCAGCGGCGAGGGCATCCATCAAAGCGGACACCCGGAGGGCACCGACCGGCGCGCCGGAGCGGGCGGCGCGGTTCGCCTCGCGCTGCAACAGCCCGTTGACCGGAGTCGCAACGGCATGCAGGCGCCCGAGCAACACGATCTCACCGTTGAGATGGTCGGCCTCGATGCTCCCCGAGCCGCGGGCCAGGCTCTGCCACGACGAGCCGCCGACCCGCCCACGCCCCTCGACGGGGGCATGCTCCACGCTCCGCTGCCGACGCTCCTTCCACTCCTCGTCGCTCGTCCAGCCGATGCCGGCGGCGCGGAACGCCCGCGTCGCCTCGTCCTTCATCCGCTCGTCGAGGTCCAGGACGGTCTTCAGGTCGGTGTCATCGAGGTCGTGGCCGCACAACGCCTCGATCGAGTTGCCGAGGTTGCGCAACAGCTTCGCGTATTTCCACCGCATGATGTCCGGCACGGCACGCGAGACGAAGCCACACCCCGACAGGTCCGCGGCGATGTGCTCGGCCGTCGCATCGCAGCCGTCCGGCGCGACGCCCAGGTCCAGCAGCCCGCTGTAGGGGGTGCCCTGCGCGTCGATGCGGCCCGGATCGAGCAGCACGGCCGGCAACATCACGACACAGCCATAGACGCGGGCGAAGCGACGCAACGCCATCCGTTCGTTCGCCACGCCGTTCTGCATGCAGACGACCGGCAGCGACGTGGTGGCAGCGCCGGGCCCGTCCAGCGCCACGATGCCGTCGAGGATCGCCACGGTGTCCTGTGACTTGGTCGCCAGGACCAGGACGTCGTCCGCGTGCAGGTCCAGTCGTCGTACGTCGTCGACCACGTCGACGCGGGCCTCGATGACTCGATCCGGCATCGCGACTCGCAGGCCGTGCTCGCGCATGGCCGCGGCATGCGCCCCGCGGGCGACGAGCACGACGTCATGACCCGCGTCGGCCAGCCGGCCACCGACGGTCCCGCCGACGGCTCCGGCGCCCAGCACGACGTAACGCATCTGCCCATCCTGCCCGGGCGGTGCCAGAATCGGTTCGTGACGGTCCTCGATGACGCCCGTGGCCTGCAGGACGACCTGGTGCAGCTCCGCCGGGCCCTGCATCGCGAACCGGAGCTGGGGCTGACCCTGCCCCGGACCCAGGAGCGGGTGCTGGCGGCGCTCGACGGGCTGCCGGTCGAAGTCTCGACCGGCTCGTCGTTGTCGTCAGTGACGGCGGTGCTGCGCGGCGGTGCCGGCGACAGCGCGGCGGCCGGACGACGATCGGTGCTGCTGCGCGGTGACATGGACGCGCTGCCCGTCGCCGAGCGGGTGCCGGTCGCCTTCGCCGCGACCGGGGACACGATGCACGCGTGCGGACACGACCTGCACACGTCGATGCTCGTCGGAGCTGCCCGGCTGCTGTCCGCTCACCAGGACCGGCTCGCCGGCGATGTCGTGTTCATGTTCCAGCCGGGCGAGGAAGGGTTCGACGGGGCTCGGCACATGGTCGAGGAAGGCGTCCTCGACGCGACCGGACGCCGCGTCGACTCGGCGCTCGCGCTCCATGTGACCTCCGGAATGTTGCCGCGCGGCCTGTTCGCAACCCGCCCGGGCCCGGTGATGTCGGCGGCCGACGTCCTGCGGGTGACCGTGCGCGGCGCCGGCGGGCATGGATCGTCGCCGCATCGCGCCAAAGACCCGATCCCGGCGGCGTGCGAGATGGTCACTGCGTTGCAGACGTTCGTGACGCGCCGGTTCGACGTCTTCGACCCGGTCATCATCACGATCGGTGCGTTCCACGCCGGCACCCAGCACAACGTCATCCCCGACACCGCCTACTTCGAAGCGACGGTCCGTTCGTTCTCGCGTGCTGCGCACGAGCAGGTGCTGGCCGAATCGGTGCGGGTCTGCCAGGGCGTCGCGGCTGCACACGGTCTCGACGTCGACGCGGTCGCCGACGAGCTCTATCCCGTCACTGTCAACGACGCCACAGCCGTGCTCGACGTGCAGTCGATGGTGCGCGACGTTCACGGTGAGGAGAGGTTCGTGGTGCTGCCCAACCCGGTGGCCGGCTCGGAGGACTTCTCCCGGGTCCTCGACGAGGTGCCCGGCGCGATGGTGTTCCTCGGCGCCACTGCGACCGACCGCGACCCGGCGACCGCCCCGTTCAACCACTCGCCGCAGGCCGCGTTCGACGATGCCGTCCTCGCCGACGGCGTCGCGCTCTATGCCGAGTTTGCGCTCCGCCGTCTCGCCGGCTGAGGCACTCACAGCCGTTCGGCAGAAACTCCTCAGAGCCGGTTCAGCCCGCCGCAGGAGTCTTCTCGCATCGAACGCCGCCGACCTCCGGCGGCCCGACCCGAGGAGATGCACATGTCGCTCGCCACCATCACCCCGACCTACCAGGACCGCTACGACGACCTGCTCGACGATCCGCCACTGTCATGGCTGCTCGCGGCCAAGCCCGCCGACGACCCCGTCCCCACCCTCGTCTGGTGGCTCACCGCCGAGACGCTCCGCACCTCCGTCACCGTCAACGCCGCACTCAGCCGCGACGACGGCACTCCCCCGCAGGCGCTCGGCGAAGCGGAGCTGTTCGCCGACCTCGCCTTGACCGAGCTGGCCGACGCCACCGGTTATGGCAGCACCGGCCCGCGGATCCACGCCACGGAGCCGCCCCGACGGCCGGCGCTCGCGGCGACGCATCTGCGCCGGACCGCCCTGCCGCTGGCTCGGCTCCTGCTCACCCAGACGGCGACACCGCCACGTGTTCTCGCCGCCGCGCTGGCCCGGCACCGCCATGCGCTGATCCGGTGCCGCGCTCCGCTCAGCGGGACAGCGCCTGCTTGACCAGCGTGCGGCCGAAGTCCCACGCCAGGCCGTTCGGCCGCTCGGCGTCGGTCATCACGTCGGCGAACGCGGTCAGGAACTCCTGCACCTCGGCCGGTCCGATGGTCAGCGGCGGCAGCAGCTTGACGACGGCCATGTGGTCGCCGGCGACCTGCGTGAGGACACGGTGGCGGGTGAACAACGGCACCACGACCAGCTGCGCGAACAGCCCCTTGCGGGCGGTGTTGAGCGTCGACCACATCGCCCGCCCGCGCATGGACGACGGTCTGCCGAACTCGATGCCGATCATGAGCCCGCGGCCGCGGACGTCGGTC
Source organism: Frankiaceae bacterium (assembly GCA_030840545.1). GTDB lineage: Bacteria > Actinomycetota > Actinomycetes > JAFAQI01 > JAFAQI01 > JAFAQI01. The sequence continues at coordinate 4,323 of JAVEEH010000217.1, forward strand.
ACCATCGGATGCTCCGCCGCGATGGCGCGCAGACCAGCCACGAGCTCGTCCCCACGCAACGCGGCGTTGTCCACGAGCGCTTCGTCCTCGATGACCGACAGTGTGGCCAGGGCAGCCGTCATCGCCAGCGCGTTGCCCATGAAGGTCGAGGCGTGGACGAAGACCCGGTCGAGCGACGAGTAGACCTTCTCGAAGATGCCTTCGCGCGCCATGGTGACGCCGACCGGCACGAACCCACCGGACAACGCCTTGGCCACGGTAACGATGTCGGGCTCGACCCCGTCGTAGTCGTAGGCGAAGAACCGTCCGGTGCGGCCGAGGCCGGTCTGCACCTCGTCACAGATGAGCAATGCGCCGTGCGCGTGCAGCAACCGTTGCGCCTCCCGCAGGAATCCGGGCGGGGCGACGTTGACACCCTTGCCCTGGATCGGCTCGACGAGGAAGGCCGCCACGCCGCCACGGTCGAGCTCGCGCTCGAGCGCCTCGAGGTCGCCGAACGGGATCTCGGTGTCGGGCAGCAGCGGGTCGAAGCCGGCGCGGAACTCCGCTGCCCCGTTGACCGACAGCGCACCAGCGGTCAGGCCGTGGTAGGCGTGCGAGGCATAG
>JAVEEH010000226.1 GCA_030840545.1 Frankiaceae bacterium
GACCGCAACCCCACCAGTCGGCGAATCCCCACCCCCCTGCACGCCCACGCCGACACCACCTACGTCACCAGCATCGGACCCCACTCCACCGTCCCCGCCGAACGCTGTGACGGCGAACACCTCAACCCCTTCCCCCATGGCCACACCACCAGCACGAACATCGCCCCCATGGACCGCCGCTGGCACCGCGCCAAAACCTTCGCCGGCTTCACCGTCACCCGACAACCTGACGCCACCATCACCTGGCACACCCCGCTCGGCCAGACCGTCACTGTCGAGCCCTACGACTACCGCCTCGGGCCCTAGCGGGCGACGCACACCGGCCGCGAGGCAGGACTGCTCTACCCGGCGTCGAAGTCCGCCATGACGACGACCTCTGGAGTAGGACCATGCTCGCTCGGCGCCCCATGCTCGCCGGACTGCTCGCGGCCACGTTGACCGGTGGTCTCACCGTCGCGCTGCCCGTCATGGCGCACTCGACGTCGCCTCGCGCGACGTTCAGCCGACCGCTGATCCTTGCGGGCGGCGGCGCCGAGCCGTCGATCCGGGTGCCCGCCGACGGCAAGTCCGCGGCGTACGTGTCCGCACCGACCGGGCTCGGGTCGAACTTCTGGCGCATCACCAAGAAGCACAACCCCGATGGGTCGGTCACGTTCCGGCAGGGCCCGGTCATGCAGCCCGACCTCGGCACCGGTGGTGGTGACTCGGAGATCTCGGTCGGGGACCTGACGCAGAACACGCCGGCCAACGGCTGCGCGCCGATCGCCTACTCCGGACTGCACAACATCGACCTGCTGGACAACTTCACCGTTGCGACGTCGACCGACTGTGGCAAGAGCTTCGCCTTGGCCAACCTGTTCGGCACCGAGAACACGCTGACCGACCGGCAATGGCAGGTGTTCGACGGGGCGAAGACCAACTTCCTGATCTACCACCTGGTGAGCACCGGACAGATCGTCGTCTCGGAGAGCCCTGACGCGGGCCAGCACTATGTCTCCCTCGGCGCGAGCAACGCCAACGGCTTCATCGAGCCGCAGCTGCTCGCGGCCAGTGGCACCAACCAGCAGATCGGCAACATCATCGTCAGCCACGCGGAGCCGATCAAGGGCGTGACCAACGCCCTGTCCGGCGAGCCGGTGCATGCGATGTATGCCATCTTCGGCATCGCCGAGGACACCCAGCAGGCACTGCAGTCGCAGGCACCCGGTGGGGACTACAACGGCCTCAACGCGATCTACGTCGGCAAGTCGATCGACGGCGGGGTCACCTGGACCGACAGCAAGGTCTTCAGCGTCGACCCGTCGACCAAGCGTGAGCTCAACATGCTGTTCCCCGTGGTCACCGCCGACTCGGCTGGCAACCTCTACGCCGCGTGGTCGGACACCTACAAGATCGAGTACGCCGTGTCGACCGACCATGGTGCCCACTGGTCCAAGCCGCATCAGGTCAACCTCGACAACCGGCGCATGGCGAAGAACGGGGTCGACATCCCGGACGCCGGCAAGGCCGACGTCTTCCCGTGGATCGCCGCTGGCGGCCGAGGGTTGCTCGACGTGGTCTGGTACCACGGCGAGGGTGGCGCACCCGCGTCCAACCGCATCTACCGCGACCCCGGCGACAGCAAGACCAAGTGGACCGTCGCCTTCGCGCAGCTCGGCGGCGCCAACCACACCAGCCGCGGCGCTGCCGCGCCATCGGTGCTCACCTACAACGAGGCGATCACGCCGGTCATCCACATCGGCGACATCTGCCAGAACGGCACACTGTGTGACCTCGGCGTCGACAACCCCGTCGCGCCGCGCAAGGACCGGTCGCTGCTCGACTTCTTCCAGGTCGCCATCGACCGTGAGGGGCGTGCCCACCTGGCCATCGCCGACAACGCCGCGGCGCCGGGCCAGCTGATCTCCGCCTACACCTCGCAGCTCACCGGTGTCTCCCTGACCACCGGCCGCAAGCTCAAGCCGCTCAAGGTGAAGTACGACAAGCTCGCGTGCGCGCCCGACGCGACGTTCACCGACAAGTCCGACGACGCCACCGAGATCGTCGTCACCACGCCTCTGCCTAGCGAGCCCGCACTCGACGTCGTGCGCAGCTATCTCACCTGGAACGCGCCGGGCAAGCTGCTCACCTTCCATGTCCGGGTCAAGGACCTGAGCAAGGACCCGCCGACCGGAGCAACCGGCGAGGCACTCGACTACGCGTTCGGCATCGGCGGCAAGGGCTACGACTTGTTCGGCTCGCACGACCAAGGCATTGACTCCGCCGACATCGAGTCGCCGACCCGCACCGGCGTCTCCAATGACGTGAAGTTCACCGTCGACAAGGCGCACAACGAGTTCACGTTCACGCTGCCGCATGACGCGCTCGCCAAGATCACCGACAAGAAGGCCCAGGGCCCGGTCATCGGACCGAGCAGCACGATCACCGGCTTGTCGATCACGACGCGTCGGTCCGAGGGCGGCCACTTCCTGCCCAACGCCGACGAGGCCGCCGGTGTGTGCCCGTTCGTCGTACCGAAACACGGGTCGATCGCGCAGGGTGTGGGCCCGACCGGCGGCAGTGGCGACAACCCCGGGCTGTTGCCGGCCGCCCCGCGGCTGGGCGCGAGCTCGACCGTGCTGCGCGAGTCGTTGCCGGGCGCGCTGCTCGCCCTGCTGGTCGGCGCTTGCGCCGTTGCCTGGACCGGCCGTCGCCGGGACGGGCTCGCCCTCGCCTGACCGATAGCCTCTGCGGATGTCCGACGCGACCGGGTTCGACTACGACGTCATCGTCATCGGCAGCGGGTTCGGGGGCTCCGTCGCCGCGCTGCGGGCGGCCGAGAAGGGCTATCGCGTCGCCGTCATCGAGGCCGGCCGGCGCTTCACCGACGAGACACTGCCGACGACGAGCTGGGACCTGCGGAAGTTCTTCTGGGCGCCTCGGCTCGGATGGATGGGCATCCAGAAGATCACCCCGCTGAACGACGTCATGGTGCTGTCGGGTGCCGGTGTCGGCGGCGGATCGCTCGTCTACGCCAACACCCTCTACACCCCGTTGGACGACTTCTTCGCCGACCCGCAGTGGGCCCAGATCACCGACTGGAAGGCCGAGCTGTCGCCCTACTACGACCAGGCGACGCGAATGCTGGGCGTGACCGACAACCCCACGATGACGCCGTCGGACGTCGAGATGAAGGCAGTCGCCGAGGAGATGGGCGTCGGCCACACGTTCCACGTCACCCCGGTCGGTGTCTTCTTCGGCACCGAGCCCGGCAAGACCGTGCCGGACCCCTATTTCGGCGGAGCCGGTCCCGACCGCACCGGCTGCATCCAGTGCGGCAACTGCATGGTTGGGTGTCGCTTCGGCGCGAAGAACCGGCTGGACGTCAACTATCTCCACCTCGCCGAAGGTCTCGGTGCCGTCATCGTCGCCGAGACGACCGTCGCCGCAGTCCGGCCCCTCCACGGCGGTGGCTACGACGTCGCGATGCATCACACGACGCGGCGCGGTGAGCAACGGTCGTCGACCGCCGAGCAGGTCGTGTTCGCGGCCGGCACGCTTGGCACCCAGCGGTTGCTGCACCGGATGCGTGACGAAGGAGTGCTGCCGCGCATCTCCGCACGCCTCGGGCAGCTCACCCGCACCAACTCCGAGGCGATTCTCGGTGCGATGTCACGACGCAAGGGTGCCGACTACTCGACCGGTGTCGCGATCACGTCGTCGTTCCACCCCGAGCCGCGGACGCACGTCGAGCCGGTCCGTTACGGAAAGGGCTCAAACGCGATGGGGTTGCTGTCGACCTGGATGACCGACGGCGGCCCGGGTGGGCCGCGGTGGTTGAAGTGGCTGGGCAAGGCGCTGCGTCATCCGTTGCTGACGATGCGGCTGTTCTGGCTCCGCGGCTGGTCCGAGCGCACGATCATCGTGCTCGTCATGCAGTCTCTCGACAACTCGCTCACGGTCCGGCGCAAGAAGGGGCGGCTCGGTGAGCGGCTCGTCACCTCGCAGGGACACGGCGAGCCCAACCCGACGTGGATCCCGGCCGGCAACGACGTAACCCGCCGGCTCGCCGACCGCATCGGCGGGTTGCCCGGCGGCTCGGTTGGGGAGATCTTCAACATCCCGATGACGGCGCACATCATTGGCGGCTGCCCGATCGGTGACACCCCGGCGACGGCTGTCCTCGACCCATGGCAACGAATCTTCGGCTACGAAGGACTGCACGTCACGGACGGCGCGGCGGTGACGGCCAACCTCGGCGTCAACCCGTCGCTCACCATCACCGCGCAGGCTGAACGCGCGATGGCGTTCTGGCCCAACAAGGGGGAGACGGACCCGCGCCCGCCGCTCGGCTCGGCCTATGTGCCGGTCCGGCCGGCGCCGCCGCGCCACCCTGCCGTGCCCGCCGGCGCCCACGGAGAGCTGCGCCTGCCGATTGCGGCGGTCTGACACAGAACAGGGGCTAGCTGCGCGGCCAAGTCAGTGGGACTGGTCGAGCTCTGATGCGGGAGTTGCGTTCGGAAGGTTGACCGTCTTGTTCGGGTGGGTGCGAGCAAGCCGCATCGACATACCGGAGACGAACGACGGCGACAGCGTCGTCTCGGTGAGCGCTGCCAAGAAGGTCTCGCCATCGATACGCCAGATGCTGCTGCTCTCATCGGCCTTCACGGTCGCCGTCCGTGGGATCTGCTGCAACAGACCGATCTCACCGAAGTAGCTCGGCGCCTTGAGGAACCGGATGTGCTTCTCACTCCGGCCCTTCTCGCGTCGGCTCGACACGTCGACCTTGCCTTCGACGAGCACATAGAGGGCGTCGGCCGGTTCGCCTTGGACGACGATCGGGGTTCCCGGCTCGACGACCAGCTCGGTGGCGCTCCTGGCCAGGCGCTCGAGCACCGGGTGCGCGGCCGCGGCGAAGATGTCGAACTGCTCGAGCACCCGCACCCGTGGGGCGACCTCCTCCGCTGTCAGGGCGGCGACCCGGTCCAGGGACGCCAGCTTCGGATAGCAGACCATCACGATGGCGGGGACTACGAACGCGGCCAGCAGGAGTGCGGTGTCGAGGCCGAAGATGTTGAGCAGGAACGGTGTGACGAACGCACCGAGTGACAGCCCGCCGAGAATCAGCGCCCAGAAGACGCCGAAGACGCGACTGATCATGTCAGGCGCGAGCGAGCGTTGCAGCGCGGTCATCGCGAGCACGTCGACTGCCAGCGTGGCGACGCCCCGGACGACCTCGATGATGAACGCAATCGTCGGCGAGTGCACGACGACGAGCAACGCCGTTGGCGCGGCGTAGGCGATCATTCCCGCCGACAGCACGAGCGACAGGCGCGGCAACGCGGCCAGACGGTTGACGAACGCGGCGCCGATCAGTCCGCCGACACCGAGCGCGACCAGCAGGTAGCCGTAGCCATTCGCACCGGTGCCCAGCTTGTCCTTGCTCAGGAACAGGAACAGCACAGTGTCCGCGCCGTAGAGCATCGTCGTGGCGACCACGAACGACGTCAGCAGGGCAGCTGTCGAGTTACCGACGATCGCGCGGACCCCGACCGCCATCTGCCGGAACGGTCCGCCCTCTCCGGACAGGTCCGTCGGGACACTGCGGGCGCGGATCCGCCAGACCATGACCGCCGACAGGAGGAAGGTGACCGAGTCGATGCCCATGACCGTCGCCGGCTGACCGAACGCGAGGACGATGGCGCCGACAGCGGGCCCGGCGATGATCGCGACGTTGTTGATGGTCTCGACGAGTGCGTTGCCGGCGGCGAGATGGTCCTCGCCGACCAGCTGGGGCACCATGGCATTGGTGGCGGGGTTGTAGGCGCACGCAACGACGGAGTTGACCCCGGCAAGGATGATGGTCAGCCATGCCGGTGCGTGCATGGCACAGACGACGGTCAGGACGATCATGTTGCAGAAGCGGATGAGGTCAGCACTGACCATCACGTGGATGCGTTCGAACCGCTCGGCGACGACGCCGCCGTAAGGCGAGGCGAAGAAGGCCGGGATCATCCGGCCGAGCGTCCCGGCGGAGACCCAGGCCGCCGAATGCGTCTTGTCGTAGATGTAGACGATCAAGGCGACGTTGTAAGCCCAGTCGCCCATCGCGGACGTGGTCAGGGCACCGGCGAGCAGCCGGAAGTCGCGACTGCGCAACGCTCCGCGATAAGACGGTCCCGCAGACGTCACGCAGCCTCCTTCGATCGGCTGTTCGGGTCAGTGCTGATCACGATCGGGCGGGTCATGGCACGTGAGCACCAGTCCGCGCGAGGTGGACGGTTTGGCCTTCTGCGGCCGCGAACATATCCAGGTCGGCGGCGGTGAGATCCCGGACGATCGCGTCGATCTCGTCGTCGGTCCGTTCGGGTGAGTGATGGAACATGGCCAGGCGCCGGGCGCCGGCTTCCCGGGCGAGAGCCATCGCGTACTCAACCGAGGCATGGCCGAGATAGGTGACGGCCGGAAACTCGGCCGCGACGAACTGCGCGTCATGGACCAGCAGGTCGACGTCGTCGGCGAGCTCGAGCGCCGCGGCGTGCCGCTCGCCGTAGCCGTCGGGCCCGGGTCCCAGCGACAACGGCACATGATCCGACAGATAGGCCAGCGAGCCGGTGTCGTCGCTCACGCGGAAACCGAAGGTCTGCCCGCCCTTGTGCGGGATCTCCCGGACCAGCACGCGGAACCCTTCCACGGCATGCACCCCCTCGGTGAGACCGGAGAAGCTCCAGCCGGGGCCCAGCTGCTGCGGCCCGATGGGGAAGTGCGGTGGGGACATGCCGCGCGCCAGCGTCCCGACCGGGTCACCGTCCGGCGCTGGGAGCTGCACCCCGACGCGGGCGCCCGGTGCACCACCGCCACGGAAGAAAGGCAGGCCGTGGACGTGGTCCCAGTGGAGGTGGCCGAGCAGGATCGAGCCGTCGTACGGCGCCCCGCCCAACAGTGCCGTCACGTTCCGCAGCCCGGTGCCGCCGTCCAGAACCAGCGTCGGCGGCCGGCCGTCATGGGCAAGTGCGACAGATGACGTATGTCCGCCGTACCGCGCGAAAGGCAGCCCGGGGGCGGGCGTCGAGCCCCGCACCCCGCAGAAGTGAACGTCCACGCCGGCCCCCGCCTGCGCCTGGTCAGCGCCCGACCGAGCGTGGCACAGCGCGGGACCCACCGTCCGCCGTTCCTGCCAACGGGCGGGTCGCTCGTTACGATGGGTGCATGACCGCGGAGCCCTTCGACACGGTCCTTGTCGTCGACTTCGGGGCGCAGTATGCGCAGCTGATTGCTCGTCGGGTGCGTGAGTGCCGGGTCTTCAGCGAGATCGTCCCGTCGACCATGCCGGTCGCGGAGATGCTCGCGAAGCGCCCGAAGGCGATCATCTTGTCGGGCGGCCCGGCTTCGGTCTATGCCGAGGGGGCGCCGCAGGTGGACGCCGCGTTGCTGGAGGCGGGTGTCCCGACGTTCGGCATCTGTTACGGCTTCCAGGCGATGGCGCAGGCCCTCGGCGGTGAGGTCCGGCGCACCGGTCAGTCCGAGTTCGGGCACACCGAGCTGCGGGTCACCGAGCCCCGCTCGACGCTGTTCACCGGGCTGCCCGAATCGATGTCCGTGTGGATGTCGCACGGGGACTCGGTCTGGACCGCACCGACCGGCTTCGTCGTGACGGCTGAGAGTGACCGCGCGCACGTCGCGGCCTTCGAGGACCTGACCCGCAGGCACGCCGGCGTGCAGTTCCATCCGGAAGTCGTGCACACGCCGCATGGCCAGAAGGTGCTCGAGCACTTCCTCTATGACCTGGCCGGCTGCCGGCCCACCTGGACGATGGTGAACATCGTCGACGAACAGGTCGAACGCGTCCGCGCCCAGATCGGGGGCAAGCGCGCGATCTGCGGGCTGTCCGGTGGCGTCGACTCGGCGGTGGCCGCGGCGGTGGTGCAGCGGGCGATCGGTGATCGGCTGACATGCGTCTTCGTCGACCACGGCTTGCTGCGCAAGGGTGAGGCCGAGCAGGTCGAGCGCGACTTCGTCGCGTCGACCGGGGTTCGCCTCAAGGTCGTCGACGCCACCGACCAGTTCCTGGGCGCACTGGCCGGGCTCACCGACCCCGAGGACAAACGCAAGGCGATCGGTCGGCAGTTCATCCGCGTCTTCGAGCAGGCGGCCCGCGAGGTCGTCGCCGAGTCCGAGGCGCACGGCGAGTCGGTCGAGTTCCTCGTGCAGGGCACGCTCTATCCCGACGTGGTCGAGTCCGGCGGCGGTGAGGGTGCGGCCAACATCAAGTCGCACCACAATGTCGGCGGCCTGCCCGACGATCTGCAGTTCGCCCTGGTCGAGCCGTTGCGGACGCTGTTCAAGGACGAGGTACGACGGGTCGGCGAGGAGCTCGGTCTGCCGCCGGAGATCGTCTGGCGGCAGCCGTTCCCGGGTCCCGGCCTCGGCATCCGAATCATCGGCGAGGTCACGGCGGATCGGCTCGCGGTGCTGCGCGAGGCCGACGCGATCGCACGCGAGGAGCTGTCCGCGGCCGGTCTCGACCGGGACATCTGGCAGTGCCCCGTCGTCCTGCTCGGGGACGTGCGCTCCGTCGGCGTACAGGGCGATGAGCGCACCTACGGGCACCCGGTCGTGCTGCGTCCCGTCTCGAGCGAGGATGCGATGACCGCGGACTGGACGCGCATCCCCTATGACGTGCTCGCGCGCATCTCGACGCGCATCACCAACGAGGTCCGCGAAGTCAACCGCGTCGTGCTGGACGTCACGAGCAAGCCGCCCGGCACCATCGAGTGGGAGTAGCGCTCGCGCTACCCGACTTGTCAGACGCTGAGCACGTCATAGCGTGCTGACGGTCTGACAACTGCGGAGGGGTTCGCACCCGCCCGTAGGAGGAATTGCCGCTCCAGCGGCGAATGGGTCCTCTCAG
>JAVEEH010000233.1 GCA_030840545.1 Frankiaceae bacterium
CGCCGACGACGTAGCTGCCGCGTCCTGGGACTCGGTGATCTTCGACGTCGGTCGCGACTCGCTGCAGCGGGTGCCGATGCTCGAGCCGCTGCGCGGCACGAAAGCGCATGTGCAGGAGCTGCTCGACCGCTGCGACACCGCGATCCAGCTCGTCGACGAGATCGCCGGGCGGTAAGCCGTGGTCGGGCTGCTCGTCGCCTCAGTGCTCGGCCTCGTGCTGGTGGTGGCCTTCGGCTACGACGTTCGGCAACGGCGGCGCGGCGTCGTGATGCGGGGCAGCTCAGAGCTGGTCAACGAGTCGATGCACCATCGGGTGGACATCAACGCAGTGGCCTACGAGCCGGCTCGCCAGCCGGGTCAGCGCGACTGGGCGACCTATCGCGCCCGCGACCGCAAGCATCGCGACTGACAGGAGCGCCGATGCCCTACCGCCCCTTCGGGAAGTACCGCCAGGTGCAAGGCGTCCCGGTAGGTGACCAGTGGCCCGATCCGCCGGACGAGGTGCGGCGGGCGGTCGATGGCGAGGACGAGCCGGCCGCGCTGAACAGGTTCGAGCGGTGGGTCTTCCGCCTGCTCGACCGGCCGTCGTTGCTGCCGCGGCGGGGGCGGCCTGGAGCCAAGCGCTAGGAGCGCTCCAGCCGGCCGAGCTCGCGCCGGGCCCGTTCGGCCTCGGCATGAGCGGCGCGTGCGGCCCGGTGGGCGTCGGCTCGCTCCGCCTCGGCTCGCTCCAGCACGGTGCGCGCCTCGGTGGCGGCGGCGACGGCAGTCTCGTAGCGGCGCTGGGCGTCGTCGGCGGCGCCGGCGAGGTGGAGGACCCGGTCGCGGGCGGCGGTCAGATCGGGCTTGGGCGCTGCCTTGGGCGCTGATCTGGCTGGCGGCTTCTGCGGTGCTGCGGGTGCCTTCGTCGCGGGTGCCGGGCGGCGGGTGACCGGGGTGGCGACGGCATCGCCGACGTCGGGCATGGCACCGAACCCGGCATAGCGCAGCGGTTTCACCAGCCGCCCGGAGCGGACGGCGGCGCCGATCTCCGGGTCGGCGGTCGCAGCCTCCAAGGTGGCGGTGACGTCCTGCTGGGTCGACGCCGGCAGGTCCGGGTCGAGGAGGCTGTTGATCAGCTCGCGGCGTCGATCGGTGAGCCGGCGTACGTCGGCGGGGTCGCCGGCCATGGCAGCGCGGATCTCGTCGCCGAGCCCCACGAGCTCGTCGATCTCGGCCGGCTGGTCGCGGACGAGCCGGTTGACCTCGTGAGCGGCGACGGTCGGCTTGCGCAGGGCCTTGATCGCCTTCTTGGCCGCCGGATCCGGCGCCGCGTTGGCCGCCTCGTCGCGCGCTGCGGTGAACTCTTCCGGCGACAGGCCGTAGAGCTCCTCGGCCACTGCATCCACATCCACCTGCTCATCGTGGCCTGAACAGCCGATGACATGCACGGAATCGTCCTTACCGAGAGGTAATGTCGGCTCAACAAACAGCACCCGGAGGTGCCGCATGGCCACGAAGGACGACGGCGGTCAGCAGCGCGCGACGCGCCGCACCGAAGAGGTCGAGGAGGTCGAGGAGGTCGACTCCTCCGACGTCCAGGAACGGCACGAAAAGTTGTCCGACGACGTGGACGACATCCTGGACGAAATCGACTCGGTGCTGGAAGAGAACGCGGAGGATTTCGTTAGGGGCTATGTGCAAAAAGGCGGCCAGTGACTACTCTCCGTGACTGTATGGCATGCGGAGAGTCACTACCGGAGGGCGAGTTTCTCGTCGATGGTCGAAGCGGTCGACTGCGCGCAACGTGCTCTCGTTGCGGTGCCGATAGGAAGGGCCGCAGACCGCGAATACCCCGCACCTACGCCGAAATTCGCGTCGCGGACAAGACCTGTCCTACGTGTCGCGTCACCAAGCCAGCAGAAGAGTTTCCCAGGAACAAGGCATCACGCGACGGCCTGGCCACCTATTGCAAGCTGTGTCACAACGCACGTTCCCGCGCGACGCGCGAGCGTCTGTACGGAGGCGGTCGTGAATACCACTTGCGTCGGCGATACGGCATCACGTCAGCTGACGTCGACACGTTGATCGAAGCGCAGGGTGGCACCTGCGCCGTCTGTCCGGGCAAGCCGGAGCACGTCGACCATGACCACGAGACAGGACGTGTTCGCGGCATCCTCTGCTTCAACTGCAACCAGGCCCTCGGCAACGTCCGCGACAACCCGACCGTCCTCAAGGGCCTGATCGACTACCTCCGCCGTCACAGTGACGCCGTGACCTTCACCGTCGAGGAGTTCGACCCCTCGTCCGGCGACACTGTGTTCGAGCTGTCCGGGGCCAGCCTCCACGCGGCCTGAGCCCCCGGTTGTGACAGGGTGAGCGGATGGACGCCCGCGCCGACGGCGGCAAGCTGCCGAACGCCTTCTTCGCCCCCGCCAGCAGCTCTTTCGCCGACTTTCTCGCCGCGCACCGGCCCGACCTGCTGCCCGGCAAGCGCGTCGACCTCGGCCCCGGCGTGACGTTCGACGCGCCGCACGGCACCACCATCGTCGCCGTCACCCACAGCCGTGGTGTCGTCATGGCCGGCGACCGGCGCGCGACGATGGGCAACGTCATCGCCCAGCGGGACATGGAGAAGGTCTTCCAGGCTGACGACTTCTCCTGCGTCGGCATCGCCGGCTCCGCCGGCATCGCCCTCGAGCTCGTCCGGCTGTTCCAGGTCGAGCTCGAGCACTACGAGAAGATCGAGGGCACCGTACTGTCCCTCGACGGCAAGGCCAACCGGCTGTCGATGCTCATCCGCAACAACCTGCCGATGGCGATGCAGGGGCTCGCCGTCGTACCCCTGTTCGCCGGCTACGACATCGACAACACCGATCCAGCCACGGCCGGCCGGATCTTCTCCTACGACGTCACCGGCGGTCGCTACGAGGAGCACAGCTTCCACTCGGTCGGCTCCGGCAGCGTCTTCGCCCGCGGAGCGCTGAAGAAGCTCTACCGCGACGACTTCACCGAGGACGACGCCGTCGTGGCGTGCATCCAGGCGCTCTACGACGCAGCCGACGACGACTCGGCCACGGGTGGCCCCGACCTCACCCGCCGCATCTACCCGGTCATCATGAGCGTCACCGCTGACGGCTTCCGCCGACTGCCCGACGCCGACGTCGAACGGGTCACCCAGAGCGTCGTCGACGAGCGGATGACCCACCCCGGCGGCCCCAGCGCACCGCTGCGGCAACCATGACTCGCCGTACGACGAGAGAGGTTCTGCACCAGTGAGCATGCCGTTCGGTTACGTCTCACCCGAACAGGTGATGAAGGACCGCGCCGACTATGCCCGCAAGGGCATTGCCCGAGGCCGGTCGGTCCTTGTCATGACCTACGCCGACGGCATCCTCTTCGTCGCCGAGAACCCATCCAGCGCGCTGCACAAGGTCTCCGAGATCTACGACCGCATCGCCTTCGCCGCCGTCGGCAAATACAACGAGTTCGAGAATCTCCGCCAAGCGGGAGTCCGCATCGCCGACCTCCGCGGCTACTCCTATGACCGCACCGATGTCACCGGCCGGATGCTCGCCAACACCTATGCCCAGGTGCTCGGCACGATCTTCACGACCGAGTCCAAGCCTTACGAGGTCGAGCTCACCGTCGCCGAGGTGGGGGAGACCGCCGAGGGCGACCAGCTCTATCGGCTGACCTACGACGGCAGCGTCGCCGACGAGCAGGGCTTCGTCGCGATGGGCGGCAACGCCGAGGCCATCACGGCCAAGATGCAGGAGGGCCACCGCGACGGGTTGGCCCTCGCGGAAGGCGCCCGGCTCGGCCTCGACGCCTTGTCGAACGCCGAGGGCGAGCAACGCACCCTCACCGCCTCGCAGCTGGAGGTCGCGGTCCTGGACCGCACCCGGCCGCGGCGAAAGTTCCGGCGGTTGACCGATGCTCAGTTCGACCAGTTGCTGTCGGGCTGACGTCCGTCAGAGCAGGCCGCCGGCGGGCGCCAGGAACGGCGCCGTGCCCTTGGCCAGATGGACGTGCCGGAACCGTGGCACCGACCGCAGATAGGACAGCTCGTGGTCGAGCCGGCTCACTAACGCAGGCCCGCCCTGGAACTGCTGGACCACGCTGACCATGCCCACGGCGCGTCCCGCCGCGGTGAGCACCGGAGAGCCCACGTCGCTCGACGCGACCTGCGTCGCCGGCAGGATCTGCTCCGCCCAACCAGCCTGCTGCGGCTGCATGGCTACGGCCGTCGCAGTCGTCTTGATGTAGGCGTGCAGCTGGTCGCCCTGGGCTGGCGCGGTCGTGGCGAGCCCCGTCGGGCCGCCGAGCGCCGGCACGGAGGGGTTGGTCCGCCTGATGTCGCGGTAGTCGAGCCGGATCAGGCTCATGTTGTTGGCCGCGCAACGATTGGCGTGGCTGTCCCCGGTCAGCTGCATCTGCGTGAACGAGCTGTAGACCAGCCGACCTTTGTACTTTGCACCTGGCACCGTCACGGGCAGGCCGACCGGCACCTGTGCCTCGCTGCAGCCATCGGTGGGCTGCCCGCTGCTCACGCCGGTGCAGGACGCCGGTATCGCCAGGAACGCCCTCGTGCCGTCGGTCAGGACAAAGCCGACGACACACTTGACCGACGCGATGTCGATGGCAATTCCTGGGTGCACCTTTGCCGTCTTCGCCGACCCCCAGTGCGGACCAGCTGTGGGCGCCGCACCGGCTGGGCCCGGGGCCGCGGTCCAAGCCCCCAGGGCCACGCTCGCCCCCGCCAGGGTGGTCCAGAGCCGCGTTGCGCCACGCATGATCCGATCCTCCCAAGGTTGTGAGCCACGTCACACTTCGGCATACCCACCCTCGACTCCTGCCTCCCACCGGCCAGGAACCGCGTTCCGGCGCCTTGGCCGCTTAGAGTGACCGGGTGGACCGGCGGATCTTCGGCCTGGAGAACGAGTACGGCGTCACCTGCACGTTCCGCGGCCAGCGCCGGCTCTCCCCGGACGAGGTCGCCCGCTACCTGTTTCGACGGGTGGTGTCGTGGGGTCGCAGCAGCAACGTCTTCCTGAAGAACGGCGCGCGGCTCTATCTCGACGTCGGGTCCCACCCCGAGTACGCGACGCCCGAGTGCGACGACCTGGTCGACCTCGTCACCCACGACAAGGCGGGAGAGCGGACCCTCGAAGGGCTGCTGATGGACGCCGAGCGGCGACTCCGCGAGGAAGGCATCGCCGGCGACATCTACCTGTTCAAGAACAACACCGACTCTGCCGGCAACTCCTACGGCTGCCACGAGAACTACCTGGTCGGCCGCCACGGCGAGTTCTCCCGGCTCGCCGACGTGCTCATCCCGTTTCTCGTCACCCGGCAGATCGTCTGCGGTGCGGGCAAGGTCTTGCAGACTCCGCGCGGGGCGGTCTACTGCGTCAGCCAGCGCGCCGAACACATCTGGGAAGGTGTTTCGTCAGCGACCACGCGGTCGCGGCCGATCATCAACACCCGCGACGAGCCGCATGCCGACGCCGAGCGCTTCCGTCGGCTGCACGTCATCGTCGGCGACTCCAACATGTCCGAGACGACAGCGCTGCTCAAGATCGGTACGACGGACCTCGTCCTGCGCATGATCGAAGCCGGGGTCGTCATGCGCGACCTGACCCTGGAGAACGCCATCCGTGCGATCCGCGAGGTCAGCCACGACATGACCGGCCGCCGCCGGATCAAGCTGGCCAACGGCCGCGAGGCCAGCGCGTTGGAGATCCAGCTCGAGTACTACGCCAAAGCACGTGACTTCGTGCAGCGACGTGGCACGGACCCGACCGCCGAGCGAGTGCTCGACTTGTGGGAGCGCACGATCAAGGCGGTCGACAGCGGCGACCTGGGACTCGTCGAGCGCGAGATCGACTGGGTGACGAAGTTCCAGCTCATCGAGCGTTACCGGGAGAAGCACGACCTGCCGTTGTCGTCACCGCGGGTGGCCCAGATCGACCTCGCCTACCACGACGTCAGCCGGCGGCGCGGCCTCTACTACCTGCTCGAACGCAAAGGCGCGGTCGAGCGGGTCACCACCGACCTGCGCATCTTCGAAGCCAAGTCAGTGCCGCCACAGACCACGCGGGCACGGTTGCGCGGTGACTTCATCAAGCGTGCGCAAGAGAAGCGGCGCGACTTCACCGTCGACTGGGTGCACCTCAAGCTCAATGACCAGGCGCAGCGCACCGTCCTGTGCAAGGACCCGTTCCGCTCTGTCGACGATCGCGTCGAAAAGCTCATCGCAAGTATGTGAGGCCCACACCACCCGCGCATCAGCAACCGGTTGCTCTTCGCGGCGGTCTGGGCTTGGCGTCAGCGGAGGGCGGCGAGCCTCGTCGGTTGGGCGCGGCCGCGGAGGATGACCTCGCCGTCGTCCTGCCAGTGGACGCGTTCGGCGGCGTTGGCGCGGGCGAGCGCCGTCGCTGAGGCGAGCACCCGACCAGGCTTGGTCTTGGCCAGCTCGGTGAGCCGCGCGGCCTCGTTGACCGCGTCGCCGATGACGGTGTATTCGAAGCGTTCGCTCGTGCCGATGTTGCCCGCGACGACGGGTCCTGCGGAGACGCCGATAGCGGCCGAGAGGCCGCGTACGTCGCGAAGGCGGTCGCGGAGCAGGCGGGCAGCAAGCAGCGCACACGTCGCCGCGTCCTCGCGCGGCACCGGCACGCCGAACAGGCAGAGCGCGGCGTCGCCCTCGAACTTGTTCACGAAGCCGCCGGTGCGGTCGACGGCGTCGACGACGACGGCGAAGAAGGCGTTGAGCGCGGCGACGACTTCTGCGGGTGGGCGAGAGTGGGCGAGCTCGGTCGACCCGATGACGTCGACGAACAGCATGGCTGCCTCGACCTGTTCACCACCGAGGTGTACGCCGCGCTCCAGTGCCTGTCGCGCGACGTCGACACCGACCTGACGGCCGAAGAGGTCGCGTAGACGTCGGCGTTCGCGCAGGCCCTCCACCATCGAGTTGAAGCCGTTCTGCAGCTGGCCGATCTGGCTGCCGTCATAGACCGGCACCTTGACGTCGAGCCGTTCGGCCTCGACGGCGGACAGGGCAGATGTCACCGACTCGATGGGGTCGGCGATGGACTTTGCCGCGACGACCATCGCAAAGGCGCCGGTGACGAGTCCGACGCTGGCGAGGAAGATGAGCCCGCCGATCGACAGCGGCCGGGAGCCGTGGTCGGCAGCGAGCATCACGACACCGAGCAGCGGTATGCCGGTGCCCAGCGCCCATGCGAGCAGCAGTCGCGACTTGACGCCGGGCACGTACTTGTCGGTGGGCAGCTCGCCTTCGAACGCAAGCTGGTTGATCGGTCGCAGCATGCGCTCGGCCAGCAGGTAGGTCAGGCCGCAGGTGGTGGCCGCACCCATGAGGATCGTGTGCGCTACGTCGAGGTCGCTGTGCAGTCCATAGCGTGCGTTGATCGGGACGAAGACGGCCTCCGAGCCCATCCAGAGCGCGAAGTTGATGCCCGACTGCCGCAGTGGGTGCCGCACGACATAGCGCCGGTCGGCGCTCGTGATCGGCCGGTTGCCGAGCGCCCACTCGCGGATGGGCAGGAACGCCCGGGCGGAGACCAGACAGCCGACGACGACCGAGAAGATCGCGTAGCTGATCAGGGCGATGACGTTGGCGCTGAGGAAGCGCTGCTCCTTCGGCAGGACGAAACCAAGGAACAGGAAGACGATCGCCCCGCCGGCGACGTTGGCCAGCACCATGCAGGCGCCGAAGTGCGCTTGCAGGCGCTGCACGATGACACGCTGGTCCGCAGTTCGAACCGCGCCCGCGACAGTGGGGGCCGCTGCCGTCACCCTCGCAGTGTGACAGCGCCCGGCGATCCGCACACGGCCAGGAGCCGTGCTCTACGTCACAAAAGGGACAGAGTGTGCCGTCCGGCCGCAGCGGCCGCGAGGAAGTACGCCGGGTCGTCGTCGAGCCCGCGGCCCATCGATGACAACGGCACCGGCGTCTGGCGCAGCTCGTCCAGCAACCCGTCGACCGGCACCTCCACCAGCCGGTGCCGGCTCGCGAGCGACTGGCACGCCCCGCGCACCTCCGTTCCGATCTCCCCGTCGAGCAGCGGCACCGCAACGTCCGCCGCGGCAAGAGCCACCCGGCCCAGGGCCGTCAACGAGTGATGGGACACGCCTTGGTGCCGCGGGCGCTCGTCGGCCTCGCTCACCCGCAGCGCGGCGACCGGCCGGCCGCCGAGAACTGCGGCGGCGTTGACCG
>JAVEEH010000267.1 GCA_030840545.1 Frankiaceae bacterium
CGCCCGGCAGCCGACGCGAAGAAGACAGTCCCGGACTCACCGGGCGCCGCCTCCGTGCCGTCTTCGGCGAGGATGCGCACGCTCATCCCCGGCAGCGGCCGGCCGACGGTGCCCGGTCGCGACCGCCACTCCTGCGGACCTACGAGAGTGAGGCCGCCTTCGGTGAACCCGTAGTACTCGACGAGCACGTCGCCGAACCAGTCGGCGACGGCCTGCTTCAGCGGAAGCGGACAGGGTTCACCGCCGTGCAGCAGCGTGAGCAGCCCCGGCGCCGGCGTCCGCGAGCGGTCGACGCCGCGCAAGCCAAGCAGCTGCCGGAACATGGTCGGCACCATGATCGTCGAGGTCACGTCCGCCGACCCGAGGGCGGCGAGCGCGGCCGCCGGATCCCACCGCGGCAGGATGCGCAGCGTCGCCCCGCGCGCCATCGCGCCGAAGCCGAACGTCTGCGGCGCTCCGTTGAACAGCCGGGACAGGAACAGGTGGACGCCGTCGCCGGGCAGCGCGAGAGTCTCCGCCCATCGCGCCAGCCCCAACCAGGCAGCCGCGAACGGCGTCGTCCCGGCACCGGCCATGACGACACCCTTCGGGCGACCCGTCGTCCCCGACGTGTAGGGCATCTTGAAGCCGCACCGGTCGTCGGGAAGTGGCGAGTCGCGCTGCGCGTCCAGCCAGTCTTCGTAGCCGGCATCTAGGTCCACGACCGGCAGGCCGCGCCGGCGAGTGGCCGCGCGGGCGCCGTCCCGGTCGGTGACGACGACGTGGGTGCCGGCGTCGTCCAGGACCGCACCGACCTCGTCGGCCGTCCAGCCCGACTTCACCGGCGTGAACGCGCATCCCGCCCGCCACGCGCCCAGCGCCACCTCGACGAACTCGAACCGGTTGCCGACGCAGATCGCCACGTGGCTGCCCGGCCCCGCCCCGAGGCGCTCCAGCCCATGACCGACCCGCAACGACCGAGCCTCCAGCTCGGCCCAGGTCAGCCTTCGCCGGTCGTCCTCGACAGCGACATCATCCGGGCGTCGACCCGACAGCTCCGCCAGCGTCACAACAGGAGCGCGAGGTCTTCAGCGTGGTCCTCCGCCGTGCCGAACTCCGTCGCATGCAGCCACGCGCGCTTGAGGAAGAAGTGCACCGGCACTTCCCAGGTGAACCCCATGCCGCCGTGCACCTGCACGCTCGACCGTCCGTTGACTGTCGCGGCCTCGTCGGCGAGGAGCTTGGCCCCCGCGACGGTGCGCGGACCGTCGGTCGTGTCCGGATCATCGAGGGTGACGGCCGCGGCATGGACGGCGACGCGGGCCAGCTCGGCGCGGACGAACATGTCCGCGCACAGGTGCTTCACGGCCTGGAACGAGCCGATCACCCGGCCGAACTGCTCCCGCGTCTTGGCATAGTCGACGGCGAGATCGGTCAGCCGCGCCGCCAGACCGACCTGCAGCGCGGCTGTGAGCAACGCACCCTCACGCCGCAGCCGCACCGTCGCATCGGCGTCCCCGACGACATGACCGTCGGGCGTCGCCGCCAGCTCGTGCAGCGGCGACAACGGATCGACCGGCTCCGGCACCGGCGCACCGGACACCGGCCCGGCCAGCTGCGGACCGGCCTCGTGCAGCACCAGCACCGACTCGGCGATGCCGAGGTGAGCCAGCAGCAACGGCGCCTGCGCCGGGTCGAGCATCCCGACGGGCCCGGACCCCGCACGCCCAGGAAGCCCGGCGGCGAGGAACGTCGCGACGAGCGGCCCCGGCACGCACGCGCGACCGAGCTCCTCGAAAACCAGGACCGACTCGGCGAGGCCGAGCCCGAGCTCGTCGCGCAGCCCGAACACTCCCGTCGCGGTCAGCTCCGCCCAGAGTCCGGCGTCGTAACCACCCGGCAACCGCTCCAGCGGGAACTTCGCAGCCAGCAGGTCGCGCACGCCGCGCTGCAGCTCGAGCTGGTCGTCTGTCGGCAGGAAGTGCATCGACTCAGCGCTCCCGCGGCAGACCGAGGATGCGCTCGCCGACGATGTTGCGCTGGATCTGCGAGGTGCCGGCGGCGATCGTGTAGGACAACGAGTTGATGCGCTCTTCGACGAACTCACCGCTGTGCCGTCCGGACAACGACCAGAGCGCGCCGATGTCGGTGCGCGACAGGGCGGCGCGTTCGAGCACGCGCGCGGCGAGGTCCATCAGCCGTTGGCGCGCCTCGGTGTAGCGCAGCTTCAGCACGGAAGCGCCGACCCCCGGGACGCCGGTTGCCTGCGCTTGCGAGACGCCGCGCTTCACCAACGCCCACAACGCGTCGAACTCCGCCGCGAGGTGACCGACGTCGCGCCGCAAGCCCACGTCGTCCCAGGCCGTGGCGGACCGGCGGGTGACCGTCTTGGCGATGGCGACGAGGTCGGTGACGAGACGCATCGAGTCGACGATCTGGTCGACCCAGGCCGTGCCGCGCTCGAACGACAACGTCACCATCGTGACCCGCCAGCCGTCGTTCTCCTCGCCTACGCGGTTGGTCACCGGGATGCGAACGTCGTCGAAGTAGACCTCGCTGAACTCGCTCGACCCGAGCACCGTCTCGATCGGACGAACATCCAAGCCGGGACTGTCCATCGGAAGGATCAGCCACGTGATGCCCTTGTGCTTCGGCGCGTCCGGGTCGGTGCGAACGAGCAGCTCGCAGTGGTCGGCCACCGTCGCGTAGGACGTCCAGAGCTTGTGCCCGCTGACGACGTAGTGGTCACCGTCGCGCACCGCACGGGTCCGCAGCGATGCGAGATCGGATCCGGCCCCGGGCTCGCTGAACCCCTGGCACCAGACCTCGTCACCACGCAGGATCGGCCGCAGGTGCCGGGCGCGCTGCTCGTCGGTGCCCTCCGCGACCAGCGTCGGGCCTGCGTGCAGCAGCCCGACGAAGTTGACCCCGACGTAGGGAGCGCCGGCCCGCTCGGTCTCCTCGAGGAAGATGAGGTGCTCGGTGGGTGTGGCACCTCGGCCGCCGTAGTCGCGCGGCCAGTTGATGCCCGCGTAGCCGGCTTCGAACAGCAGTCGCTGCCAGGCCGTGTCGTGGGCCCGCCGGGCCGGCCAGTCGTCGGCTGCGGGCTTCGGCGGAACCGTGGGCAGCACCCGGGCCAGCCAGTCGCGCAACTCGTGGCGGAACTGCTGCTCCTCGGGCGAGTAGCGCAGGTCCACGGCCGCAACGATAACCTGACGCTCCGTCAGAAACGGAGGCCACGATGGGACGGCTCGACGGCAAGGTCGTGCTGGTGACGGGTGCCGGGCAGGGGATCGGGCTCGGCATCGCGTTGGCAGCAGCGGCCGAGGGCGCGTCGATCGTCGCGGCTGGTCGCACGCTCGAGAAGGTCGAGAAGGCCGCCGACGAGATCCGTGCCCGCGGCGTCAAGGCGCTCGCCGTGCAGTGCGACGTACGACGACGCGACGAGGTCGACGCCTGCGTGCTGGCGACGCTCACGGAGTTCGGTCGGCTCGACGGCCTGGTCAACAACGCACAGATGGTCGCCCTCGGCCCGGTCCTCGAGATCACCGAGAAGGCCGCGCTGCGCACCTGGGAGAGCGGCTTCCTCGGGTCACTGTGGTTCATGCAGGCCGCGCATCCGGCGCTGAAGGAGTCCAAAGGCGCGGTGGTCAACCTCGGCACCGGGTCGGCCCTGCGCAACGACCTGCCCGGCTTCGCCCTTTACGCGGGCACCAAGGAGATGATCCGCACCCTGACGCGGATGGCCGCGCTCGAGTGGGGCAACGACGGCATCCGCGTCAACGCCTGCATCCCCAACGGCATGTCACCGGGTCTCGACATGTGGTCACAGTTCGCCCCGCAGGAGTTCGACGACTTCGTCTCCACCATCCCGCTCGGCCGGGTCGGCCGACTCGAGGAGGATGTCGGCCGCGCGGTGGCGTTCCTGCTGTCCGAGGACGCCGCCTACGTCACCGGGTCGACGCTCATGGCCGACGGCGGCCAGGCCTACCTGCGATAGAGGGGGAGCCCGTCCCGTGAGTCTGTGCGACGGTCGCGTCGTCATCGTCACCGGCGCTGGTGGCGGGCTGGGTCGCGCCCACGCGCTCGCGTTCGCCGCCGCCGGCGCACGCGTCGTCGTCAACGACATCGGGACGTCCCGCGAGGGCGAGGGCGCCTCCGCCGCACCCGCACAACAGGTGGTCGACGAGATCCGCGCGGCCGGCGGGGAAGCCGTTGCCAACACCGACGACGTCGCCGACTGGGACGGCGCGCAACGGCTCGTGCAACAAGCCCTCGACGCCTTCGGCACTCTGGACGTGCTCGTCAACAACGCCGGGTTCCTGCGCGACCGGATGCTCGTGAGCATGTCGGTCGAGGAGTGGGATGCCGTCAGCCGCGTGCACCTGCGGGGCCACTTCTGCCCGCTGCGGCACGCGGCCGGCTACTGGCGTGACCAGTCCAAGCAGGGGGCACCCGTCGACGCGCGCATCGTGAACACTTCATCGGGCGCGGGTCTGATGGGCAGCGTCGCGCAAGGGAACTACAGCGCGGCGAAGGCAGGCATCGTCGGGCTGACCCTCGTCGCGGCCGCAGAGATGGCGCGTTACGGCGTCACCGTCAACGCGATCGCGCCGGCGGCACGGACCCGGATGACCGAGGTGGCAATGCCGGACATGATGCGCGCGCCGGACGAGGGCTTCGACGCAATGGCACCGGACAACGTCTCGCCACTGGTCGTCTGGCTCGGCTCGGCCGACTCGCGCGACGTCACCGGCCGGGTCTTCGAGGTCGAAGGCGGCATCGTCAGCGTTGCCGACGGCTGGCAGCACGGACCTCGGGTCGACAAGGCGGCGCGGTGGCTGCCTGAGGAGCTCGGGTCCGTCGTACGCGACCTGCTGGACAAGGCGCCGCCACCGGCGCCGGTCTATGGCACGTCGTGACGACCGGCGTGCTCACCCTCGCGGCCACGGCGGCCAAACCCACGCAGCTCCGCCCAACCGCCCGAGGTCGCACCGTCGATGCGCACGTCCCGGCGGCTGAACAACCAGGTGCCGTCCACGCAGCTGAAGCGGTCGGTGTAACGGCCCCAGTGGTCCAGGCCGCCGACGGTGAGCACCTGGAAATAGCAGCGCGCGCTCGCATGCTCCGGGGAGGCGACGCTGAGCTCCAGCGTGCCCGTGAAGTGGCGGATCAGCTCCGGGTGCGGCCCGGTCGCGTTGGTGAAGACCGCCCGGATCGCGTCGACGCCTGCGTGCTCCACGTCGTCGACCTGCAGCACGGCGTCCGGGGTGAACAACGCGGTGACCTCGTCGATCCAGCCGCGGTCACCGGCGAGGTTGTAACGCGCGACGAGGTCACGCAGCCGCTCCCGGGCGACGAGCTCCCACTCCTGCATCTGGGAAGGTTCGCACGATGACATCGACCCTGCTCGAGGCGCCGACGATCTGGGAGCTCGTACGCCGACGGGCCGAGGTCTCCGGCGAGCGGGTGATGCTGCTCGACACCGACGGTCGCCGGGTGACGTTCGGCGAGCTGGAGACACTCGCCGAACGTGTCGCTGCCGGCTTGCTCGCGCAGGGCGTCGGACCGGGCACCACCGTGACATGGCAGCTGCCGACGCGCATCGACAGCGTCGTGGTGTCGATGGCGCTGGCCCGGCTCGGCGCTGTCCAGAACCCGATCCTGCACCTCTATCGCGAGCGGGAGGTCGGCGCTGTGCTCCGGCAGAGCCGGCCGGACTTCTTCGTCGTGCCCGGGGTCTGGCGGGACCGTGACTTCGGCGCCATGGCCAAGTCGCTCGGGGCCGACCTCGAGCGGGCGCCGGTCGTGGTCGAGATCGGTGATCAGCCACCGACCGGCGATGCCGCAACCCTTCCGCCGCCGCCGTCGTCCGGCACCGAGATGCGCTGGGTCTACTACACGTCCGGGACGACGTCGGAGCCCAAGGGCGCGCAGCACTCGGACCAGACGCTGATGGCCGGCGGCCGGGGTCTGGCGGCTGCGCTCGACATGGCGCCCGACGACATCGGGTCGATCGCGTTCCCCTACTCCCACATCGCCGGACCCGACTACCTGCTGATGATGCTCGCGGCCGGTTTCGGCGCCGTGCTCGTCGAGGCGTTCGTCCCGAGCGACGCGGTCGCCGCCTATCGCGACCTCGGCGTGACCATGTGTGGCGGCAGCACGGCCTTCTACCAGATGTTCCTCGCCGAGCAACGCAAGTCGCCGGAGACCAAGATCATCCCCACGCTGCGCATCATCTCCGGCGGCGGTGCGGCCAAGCCGGCCGAGCTGTTCTACGACGTCGAGCGTGAGATGGGCGTCAAGCTCGTCCACGGCTATGGCATGACAGAGATCCCGATGATCGCGATGGGTTCGCCGCACGACACCGACGAGCAGCTCGCGACCACGGAGGGCAAGCCGGTCGTCGGCGCGGAGGTGCGCATCGTCAAGGAGGACGGCTCGGTTGCCGCGCCGGAGGAAGAGGGCGAGGTCCGGGTGCGTGGGCCGGTCGTCATGCTCGGTTACACCGACCCGGTGGCGACGGCTGCGGCGTTCGACGAAGCGGGCTGGTTCCGAACCGGCGACCTCGGTGTGCTGCGCAGCGACGGTCACCTGCGGCTGACCGGACGGCTCAAGGACGTCATCATCCGCAAGGGCGAGAACATCTCCGCGCGTGAGCTCGAGGAGGTGCTCTTCACGCACCCATCCGTCGGGGACGTTGCCGTCATCGGCTTGCCCGACGCCGACCGCGGCGAGCTCGTGTGCGCGGTCGTCGAGGCGTCCGGCGACGGCGGTGCACCGCTTACGTTCGACGACATGGTGCGATGGTGTCGCGACGCCGGGATGATGACGCAGAAGATTCCCGAGCGGCTCGAGATCGTCGACAGGCTCCCCCGCAACGAGACGTTGAACAAGGTGCTGAAATACAAGCTGCGTGCGCAGTTCGCGCCGCCGGCCGGGGGGCAGCGCGCGTGAGCAGCGGTCTGCGCATCGACGACGTCGACGGCGTCCGGACGTTGACGCTCGACCGGCCCGACGTCCACAACGCGCTCGACTGGAGCACCCGCGAGGCGCTGGTCGCCGCGCTCGCCGACGCCGGCGCCGACCTGGCCGTGCGCGCGGTCGTCCTCACCGGGAGTGGTGACCGGGCGTTCTGCACCGGCGCCGACCTGCGCGTCCCGCTCCCTGCCCTGCCCAAACCGGACGGCGCTCCCGACCACGCGCAGGGTGACGTCGCCCGGGGCATCGCGACCGGCTGGCAGCGGCTGGTCACAGCCGTGCTCGACTGCGAGAAGCCGGTCGTCGCCGCGATCAACGGCACCGCGGCCGGCGCCGGCATGCATCTCGCGCTCGCCTGCGACGTCGTCGTCATGGCCGACACCGCCAAGCTCGTGCCGGTGTTCGTCCGCCGCGGCATCGCCCCGGACGCAGCCGGTGCTTATCTCCTCACCCGGCTCGTGGGTCCGCAGGTGGCCAAGCGCATCTATCTCTTCGGGGACGACATCGCTCCGGCGGAGGCTGACCGCCTCGGGCTCGTCGCCTGCGTGGTGCCTGCGGCCGAGGTGCCGGCCACCGCCATGGCACTGGCGCGGCGGCTGGCCGCCGGGCCCACCCGGACGCTGGCGATCACCAAGCGGCTGGTCAACCGGGCGCTGGACACCGACCGCGACACCGCGCTAGTCGAGGAGGCCTGGGCGCAGGAGCTGGTCATGACGACCGAGGACGCACAGGAAGGCATCCGGGCGTTCATCGAACGCCGCGAGACCCAGTTCAAGGGCTGGTGACCGCGATGCCGTCGTACGAGGTGACCACGACATCGAAGGCATCACCCCAGACCGTGTTCGCGGTGCTCGCCGACGGTGCCGGCTGGTCGCGCTGGGCCGGCCCGATGGTGCTTCGGTCGTGGTGGGAGCGGGAGGGCACACCGGCGCCCGGGGGCGTCGGTGCGATCCGTCGGCTGGGTCTCGAGCGGGTGGGCAGCCGCGAGGAGATCGTCGCCTACGACCCCCCGCACCACCTCGCCTACACGGTGCTCAAAGGTCTACCGGTGCGGGACTACCGCGCTGACGTCCGGATCGAGCCTGATGGCGCCGGCAGTCGCATCGTCTGGGGCGGCACGTTCACACCCAAGGTCCCTGGCACGGCGCCCGTCCTGCGCTTGTTCCTGCGTACGACGATCGGGAGCTTCTCGCGCCGCCTCGCCGACTACGCCGAGCGCAGCCAGCGGGCCGGGCCCGCCGGGTCCTAGGGTGCGCTCATGAGCTCAACGATGCGAGTCACGCATCACTTCGCTGCCGATGTCGAGACTGTCTATGCGTTGATGGCCGACCCCGGCTTCCTGACCCGCAAGTACACCGCCCAGGGTTCGACCGACATCAGCATCGACGGCGATGACCGTGGCGGAGCTGCGCACAACCTGATCAAGCGCAAGGTGACCGTCGACCTGCCCGGGTTCGCCAAGAAGGTCATGGCACCGACCAACACCGTGCTGCAGACCGACGACTGGGCGCAGCCGGACGAGCAGGGACGGCGGGTCTGCACCTATCAGGTCGAGGTCCAGGGCGTGCCCTCACGCATCGACGGCACCGTGACCCTGTCGCCGGACGGCGACGGCACCCGACAGGACATCGAAGCAGCGGTGAAGGTGTCGATCCCGCTGCTCGGCGGCAAGCTCGAGAAGTTCGCGGTGGACAGCGGAAAGAAGGCGCTGCAGCAGGAGGCGGACTTCACGACCGCCGAGATCTCCGGCTGAACCGTCAGGCGGCGGCCGCGAGCTCGGCTGCCAGTGCCGGCGATGCCGGCGACGGCTTCGTCGCGCGCAGCAGGCCGACGCGACGGGCGACGCGGTAGGACCAGGACACGGTCAAGGCGATGCCGCTCCAGGTGATGAACAACGTCGTCAGGGTCTTGGTCGCCACGAACGTCGTGACGGGCAGGTTCAGCAGCAGGAGCAGCGTGACGGTCGCGTTGCTGAAGTAGACGCCGGCCCACAGGAAGCTCAGGTTGCGGAAGTGGTGCTGGATGTCGGCGCGCTCGCTGATGCCGGCCGGCAAGGGGCAGAAGTCAACGGCGAGCCGGCTGATCAAGGGCCGACCGGCGGCGATCGAGATGAGGAAGAGGAAGCCGATCAGAGCGGTGGTGACGACCGGTTGCATGAAGTAGAGCCGGGTGCTGCCGCTCATGATGGCGATGATCGTCCGGACCACCAGGAGCGACGTCGTCAACGCGAGGAGCGCGGGCACCCGCTGACGGCGGACCGAACGCCAGGCGATGACGGTCAGCGCCCAGCCGAGGGCAAGTGCGAAGGCGGCCGCTTTGCCCTGGGCGTACCAGCCGACGTAGAACAAGCAGGTCGGGACGATGGTGGAGACGACCACCGTGGGTGCCGCGTGCCGGGCGACGGCGAGCAGCGTGGGCAGCCGGTAGTGGTCGAGCGCGGCGGCGTCAGTGGACGGTTCGGCGGCGACGGAAGGCGCGTCGTGGCGTGGCGGCCTAGCGAACACGAATGGTCTCCCTCGTTATTGCCCCGATCAGGTCAACGAGTCGGCTGACCTGTGGTGACGCCCTCGCCCTTACCCTCGGCTTTCTATGCGCTCAACCTGAGCGCCTGATGAGTTTCTGACGGGGCATCAGATCCCGCGTAGGCTGAACGGATGCGCGGGATCCTCGGGTGGGGGGCATATGTGCCCCGGCGCCGCCTCGACCGGACGTCGATCGCCGCGGTCGCCGGCGCCGGTGGCGGCACGGGCACCCGCGCGGCGGCCGGCTACGACGAGGACTCGACGACGTTGGCCGTCGAGGCGGCGCGGACGGCGGTGCGGGGCTCCGCAGTGCTGCCCCGCGCTCTGTGGTTCGCCACCACGACGCCGACCTACGCGGACAAGACCAACGCGACGGCGGTGCACGCCGCCCTGCGGCTCGATCGGTCGCTGCCCGCCTACGACGCGCTCGGCTCAGTGCGCTCGACCGTGGGCGCGCTGCGCGCCGGGCTGGACAGCGCCGGGCCTGCCCTGGTGGTCGCGAGCGACGTCCGGGTCGGTCGACCCGGCGGCTCGGAGGAGAGTGCCGGCGGCGACGGTGCCGGTGCCGTGCTCGTCGGTGACGAGGCGGCCGGGCCGGTGCTCGCCGAGCTCGTCGGCCAGGCCGGGTTGACCGAGGAGTTCCTCGACCGCTGGCGGGTCCCGGGCGACGCGTCGTCGCGGACGTGGGAGGAGCGGTTCGGGGAGACGAAGTACGCACCGCTCGCGGCCGAGGCGCTCAAGGCGGCGCTGGGCGACTCGGGTCTCGACGTCGGCGCCGTCGACGTTCTCGTCGTAGCGGGGTTGCACGAGCGCGCCTGTGCCGCAGCTGCCAAGAAGTCGGGGATAGCCGCGGCCAACACGCTCGACCGGCTGACGTCCTCGATCGGCAACGCCGGCGCCGCCCAGCCGCTGCTGCTGCTGGCGAGCGCGCTCGAGGGTGCCCAGCCCGGTCAGGTCGTCGTGCTGCTCGTCCTGTCCGACGGTGCCGACGCGTTCGTCTTCCGGACCACCGAGGCGCTCGCGTCCTACCGGCCGGCGCGGACCGTGGCCGACCAGGTCGCAGCCGGAGCCCCGGTGTCCTACGGCCGCTATCTCGCCTGGCGCGGCCTGCTGCCGGTCGAGCCACCGCGCCGCCCCGAGCCGGCGCGTCCGTCGGCGAGCGCGTCCGGTCGCAGCACCGACTGGAAGTTCGGACTGGCCACCGCCGAGGGCGTGCTCGCGGAGCAGCC
>JAVEEH010000205.1 GCA_030840545.1 Frankiaceae bacterium
CGGGGCGGGGCGCAACGCGGACTGCCCGTGCGGGTCGGGCAAGAAGTACAAGAAGTGCCACGGCGCCCCGGGTGGGCCGACCGGCCTCACGACACGGGTCAACGGCTGAGCGGTGACCCGTCGCACCGGTCGAAACACGGCCGGAACGACGGGTCGCTAAGGTCTGCCCCGTGAAGGAGCTCTTCGAGAACTACCTGGACGGGGCGGGCTCCGCCTACGACGAGATGTTCGAGGCCGACCGCCTCCGGGAGCCCTACGAGAGCCTGGTCAGCTCGCTGGAGCAGGTGTCCGGCACCGAGCTGCGGGCCCGCGCCGAGGCGCTGACGACGCTGTACCTCGAGCAGGGCGTGACCTTCGACATCGGTGGCGAGGAGCGGGCGTTCCCGCTCGACATCATGCCGCGGGTCATCGAGCAGGACGCCTGGACGGCCGTGGACCGCGGGGTGCAGCAGCGGGTCAAGGTCCTGGAGCTGTTCCTCGACGACGTCTACGACACCGGGCAGGTGTTCACCGACGGGGTCGTGCCGCGCGAGGTCGTCACCACGTCCTCGCACTTCCACCGGGTCGCGGCCGGGGTGCAGAGCCCCAACGGCGTGCGGATCCACGCCGGCATCGACCTGATCCGCGACGCGCAGGGCGACTTCCGGGTCCTGGAGGACAACGTCCGGGTGCCGTCAGGGGTCTCCTACGTGATGACCAACCGGCGGGCGATCTCCGCGGCCCTGTCCGAGGCGTTCACCGGCCAGCGGATCCGCCCGGTCGGCGCCTACCCCCGTCGGCTGCTCAACGCGCTGCGGGCCACCGCGCCAGCCGGCGTCGACGACCCCACGGTCGTGGTGCTCACCCCCGGCGTCTACAACGGGGCCTACTTCGAGCACGCGCTGCTCGCCCGGACGATGGGCATCGAGCTCGTCGAGGGCCGCGACCTGGTGTGCCAGCGCGGCCGGGTGATGATGCGGACCACCCACGGTCTCGAGCAGGTGCACGTCATCTACCGACGGGTCGACGACGAGTTCATCGACCCCGTGCACTTCCGCGCCGACTCGGTCGTCGGTTGCGCCGGACTGCTCAACGCGGCGCGCGCCGGCAACGTCACGATCGCCAATGCGGTCGGCAACGGCATCGCCGACGACAAGCTGACCTATACCTGGGTGCCCGAGATGGTGCGCTATTACCTCGACGAGGAGCCGGTGATCCGGAACGTCGACACCTGGCGGATGGGCGAGCCCGAGGCGCAGCAGGAGGTCCTCGACCGGCTCGACGAGCTGGTGCTCAAACCGGTCGACTCCTCCGGCGGCTATGGCATCGTCATCGGCCCCGCCGCGACCAAGAAACAGCTGGCCCAGACCCGCAAGGACCTCCTCGCCGACCCACGCGGGTGGATCGCGCAACCCGTCGTCGCGTTGTCGACGGTGCCGACGTTCATCGGCGGAGTGCTCGCACCCCGCCACGTCGACCTGCGGCCGTTCGCCGTCAACAACGGCGAGCAGGTCTGGGTGTTGCCGGGCGGGCTGACCAGGGTCGCGTTGCCCAAAGGCAGCCTCATCGTCAACAGCAGCCAGGGCGGCGGCTCGAAGGACACCTGGGTGCTCGCCCGCAAGTCCGACCCGATCCGGGTCGAGGCCGAGCTCGAGCCGACCGCGCCCGAGACGCCGCGCACCGACCCGAGCACCATGCCGCAGACCGCGGCACCCCAACAGGAGCAGCAACAACAGACGCGCGACCGGGTGTCCCCATGCTGAGCCGGATCGCAGAGTCGCTCTACTGGATCGGGCGCCTGGTCGAGCGCGCGGAGGACACGGCGCGACTCCTCGACGTGCACGTCTCGGTGTTGCTGGAGGACACCAGCGCGGTCGAGGCGGACATGTGCCGCCAGGTCATCGCCGCGCTCGGCGTTGCCGACCCGTCCGACGCGCCCCCGACGACCCAGCGGTTGCTCGAGATCGCGGCCTACGACCCGGCCAGCGCGATCTGCGGCGCGCTCGCCACCGCGCGGGAGAACGCCCGCACGGTGCGCGAGGTCATCTCCTCGGAGATGTGGGAGGCGCTCAACACCACCCGCAACGCGCTGCCGGCGCAACGCAACCGGGCCCGCCGGGCCGGCCCGCACGAGTTCTTCTCGTTCGTGAAGCAGCGAACCGCGCTCGTCAGCGGGCTCGCCGACACCACCATGAGCCGCGACGAAGGCTGGTATTTCCTCGTCCTCGGCCGCAGCCTCGAGCGCGTCGACATGACCGTGCGCATCCTGTCGCTGGGGCGGGCGGTCGGCGACACGCAGGCGGCGTCGGTCGCGCTGCTGCGCTCCTGCGGCGCTTTCGAGGCCTACCTGCGCACCTACCGCGGGACCGTCGCCACCCGGCAGGCAGCGGAGTTCCTGCTCCTCGACCGGCTGTTCCCGCGCTCGGTGTTCTCCGCGTTGTCCGAGGCCGAGCAGGCACTGCGCCACCTGACGCCGCGATCCGCCGGTCGCACCGGCACGGCGGAACCCGGGCTCATCGCGTTGGGACGAGCCCGCACCTCGTTGGAGTTCGCCGACAGCGCATCGACGGTGAGCGACCTGCCGGCGCAGCTGGGGCGGCTGCAACGGGCCTGCGTCGACACTGCCGACGCGATCTCCGAGCGGTTCTTCGACCGGCAGGGCACCATCACCTGGGTCACGGGTCGCTGATGACCTGGCGACTGGAGGTGCGCCATCGCACCGGCTACAGCTACGACGCGCCGGTGGTCGCGTCGTACAACGAAGCGCGGATGACACCGATCACGGATCTGCACCAGACGACGATCAACGCGCAGCTCGTCACCGAGCCGCCGGCGGCGACACAGCGCTACTGGGACTACTGGGGGACGCAGGTGCTGGCCTTCGACCTGCACATCCCGCACGACCGGCTCACGATCACCAGCACCGCGGTCGTCGAGACGGAGCCGGCGGTGCCACCGGTCACCTCGGCCAACTGGGACATGCTGCTCACGCACGAGGTGCGGGACGAGCACGCCGAGCTGCTCGAGCACACCCGCTATGCCCCCGCTGACCCCGGCCTGCTGGCCGTAGCGAGTGAGCTGGTCAGCGGCCTGTCACCGGCCGACGCCGTCCTCGCGGTGTGCGCGTGGACGCACGGCGTGCTGGAGTACGAGCCGGGTGTCACCGGGGTGCACACGTCCGCGCCGGAGGCTCTCAAGGCCGGGCGCGGCGTCTGCCAGGACTATGCGCACCTGGCGCTGGTGCTGCTGCGCGCGGTCGGCATCCCGAGCCGCTATGTGTCCGGCTATCTGCACCCGGTGGCCGACGCCGAGTGCGGAGTCAAGGTCGTCGGCGAGAGTCATGCATGGATCGAGGTGTGGACCGGCGGCTGGTGGGGCCACGACCCGACGAACGACGTCGCCGTCGGCGAGCGGCACGTCACGGTCGCC
>JAVEEH010000309.1 GCA_030840545.1 Frankiaceae bacterium
ACTGGCGATCGCCGTGGCACTCGGGTTGCTCGCGCGGCTGCTGCTCGTCGGCAAGATCGTGGGCGCGATGCTGGCCGGCGTCATCGCGATGGCCGTTGGTGCGGTCGGGGTCGTCGGCAGCAGCGTCGCGAGTGAGGTGCAGTCCGAGCAGTCGCAGCGGTTGCTCCAGGTCGCGCGGAGCGAGCAGGGCGCGCTGACCGCACTCGCGACGCGAGCGACGCTGTTCGCCCAGGTCGTCGCCCAGTGCCCGGACCCGCGGCTGCTGTCCCGCTGCGTCACGTTCCTCAAGCTGTTCTCCGACCAGCCGGACTACTTCGGCGTCATCGCCGTGCGCGGGAAGCCGCCGGCGGTGGTCGCGCCGAACGCCAACGCCCTGAGCAACGCGGCGCTCGTGCAGCTGGCCGGCAGCTCGGTCGTGCAGGCGGCCCTCGCCGCCGGCGCGACCGCACAGACGGCGCCCAGCGGCCCGCTGCTGCTGTCCGGCAACCCGCCGCAGCTCGCCGTCATTGCCGCCGTACCGGGTCGGCCGGCCAACTCCCACAACGACTCACGGGTGCGCCCCACCTTCGCCGCGGTCTACGGCGTCATCGTCGAGGACCAGTACCTGAGCAGCCCGCTGCGCTCGCCGGGCTATGACGTCACCGTCATCGCCGATGGGAAGGTCATCGCGAGCAGTCTCGGTCCGAGCGCACGCCGGGTGGTGCTGGCCGAGGCGCGATCGGCGCGCGTCGAGGACGCCGACCCGTCCGTGCAGAAAGCGGTGCCGGCCGAGGGCGACCGGCCGACGGCCGCGTTCGTGCCGATCACGCCGGCCGGCAGCGAGGACCTGCGCATCGCGACGCTGGCGTTGAGCCAGCCGGCCAACGAGGCGCTGCGGGCACAGCGCGGCGTGCTGCGGCGCCTGTTCCTCACCGCTTTGATCGCGCTGGTGGTGGTCGCGCTGCTGGCGATCGCGTTGGCGCAGCGGATCGCCGAGCCGGTACGCCGGCTCACGGTGGCCGCGGGTCGGGTGCGACGCGGTGATCTCGACGCCAAGATCACGGTGGCGTCGCGGGACGAAGTCGGGCGGCTGTCCCGGGCGTTCGACGCGATGACCGAGTCGCTGCGCCGGCTCACGGCCGACCTGCGCAAGACGGCGGCCACCGAGTCCGAGCTGCGGGCCCGGCTGGAGACCGTCGTTGCCTCGATGAGCGACGGGCTGGTCGTCGCCGACGCGAAGTCCATCGTGACGGCAGCCAACCCGACCGCCACCGCGCTGCTAGGCCGGCCGGTCGAGGACGTCATCGGTCGCCCGCTGGCGGATGTGCTGCGCGTCGAGGACGCCGAGGGCCGCTCGTTGCTGGCGCGCAAGTCCCGGAGCAGCGTCGAGGGCGATCTGGTGCGCGCATCAGGAGACCGGGTGCCGGTCCGGTTCGGAGTGGCGGCGCTGGCCGACGGCCAAGGGCGGGTGGTCGTGCTCGCCGACCGGACCCGCGAGCACGAGGTCGAGCGGATGAAGACGGAGTTCCTGGCCACCATCAGCCACGAGCTGCGCACGCCGCTGACACCGATCCGGGGCTACGCCGAGATGATCGCCCGGCGTCCGGAGCTGTCCCGCAAGCAGGTCGAGGGGTTCCTCGACGAGATCCTGTCCTCGACGGGTCGCATGAGCCGGGCCGTCGAGCTGCTGGTGGACGTGGCCGCTCTCGAAGGCGGACGGATCGTGCCGCAGCACACCCGCGTGACGGTGCGCTCGTTCGTCGACGAGCGGGTCGAGTCGTGGAAGGCGCGCTACCCGGAGCGAGCCGGTGACTTCAAGCGGCGGGTGTCCGCCAAGCTGCCCGCGGTCGACATCGACCGGCACTGGGTGGCCCGGGCGCTGGACGAGTTCGCCGACAACGCGGTGAAGTACACGCCGCCCGGCACGGCGATAACCCTGCTGGCGACGCCGAGCGACACCGGCGGCGTGGGCCTCACCCTGCGTGATGCCGGGCCCGGCTTCGACCCGCAGCGGGCCGCGGAGCTGATGGGTGACTTCGCGCAGGCCGACGCGTCGGAGACCCGGCGGGTCGGCGGGCTCGGTCTGGGGCTGGGTTTCGTGAGCCGGGTGGCCGAGCGCTTCGGCCTTCCGGTGAGCGTGGAGACACAACCGGGGAAGGGCAGCGAGTTCACGTTGACCCTGCCGGCGGCCGCGGCCAGGTAGGTTCTGTTCGTGGCGTTCCGAGTTCCGACACCTCGCTTGCCACGGCTGCCCGGACGCGCCCGCATCGTCGTGCCGATCCTCGTCGGGCTCGTGGCGTTCATCATCGTGGCGTCGGTCTTCGTCTCGATCTACACCGACCTGCTGTGGTTCCGCTCGGTCGGGTTCTCGGCCGTGTTCTCCCGCCGCCTCGAGACGAGGCTGCTGCTGTTCTTCGTTTTCGGCGTGCTGATGGCGCTGATCGTGGGTGTCAACGTCTTCCTTGCGCATCGGCTCCGGCCACCGTTCCGGCCGATCTCGGCGGAGCAGGAGCAACTCGAGAGCCTCCGCCAGGCGATCCATCCGTTCCGGCACTGGCTGCTGGGCCTGGTGCTGCTGATCATCGGGGCCATCACGGGGAGCGCGGCCGCCGGCCGGTGGCGCACCTGGATGCTCTGGCGCAACGGGGTGCACTTCGGCATCAAGGACCCGCAGTTCCACAAGGACGTCTCCTACTTCGCGTTCACCTATCCGTTCCAGCGCTTCATCCTCGGCATGCTCTTCGCCGCGGTCATCGTCTCGCTGGTCGCGGTGCTGCTGACGTCCTACCTGTATGGCGCGTTGCGACCGCAGACGCCCGGCCCGAAGGTGTCGCCGGCCGCACGGGCGCACATCTCGGAGCTGCTCGGGGTGTTCGTGCTGCTGTAGGCAGTCGCCTACTGGCTGGTCCGCTATGGCGTGAACTTCTCCCGCCGGGGG
>JAVEEH010000120.1 GCA_030840545.1 Frankiaceae bacterium
CGCGGCCGGGGTGGCGGCGGTGCAGGCACGGCCGCCGCGGGCGACGCCGACGGCGAGGAGAGTCCCGCACCGGCTGACGGCGTGGCGGCCGGCCACAAGACCGCCGACGCGGACGACTCCGAGAGCGACGGCGATGACGCCGAGGGCGACGAGACCGGCACCGGCCCGCGCAAGCGCCGCCGCCGCCGCCGTCGCCGGACCGGCGACGGCACCGAGGGCAGCGAGGCCGGTGGCGAGGACGACGGCGTCGAGACGGTCGTCCACGTTCGCGAGGCCCGGCTCCCGCAGAAATCGACGGCCGGTAGTACGGCGAAGGCCACCTCCGGGCGGTCGAGTGGATCCCGGTCCGGCGGCGGTGGCGGTGGTGGTGGTCGCGCCGCGGCCGAGGCCGACGACGACGGGGTGCGGGGGGTCAAGGGCTCGACCCGGCTCGAGGCGAAGCGGCAGCGCCGCCGGGACGGCCGGGACACCGGCCGGCGACGTCCGCCGATCATCACCGAGTCGGAGTTCCTGGCTCGCCGCGAGTCGGTCGAGCGGGTCATGGTGGTCCGACAGTCCGACGAGCGCACCCAGATCGCCGTGCTCGAGGACGGCGTACTCGTCGAGCACTATGTCGCCCGCAAGGACACCGCCTCGATGGTCGGCAACGTCTATCTCGGCAAGGTCCAGAACGTCCTGCCCAGCATGGAGGCGGCGTTCGTCGACATCGGCCGCGGCCGCAACGCCGTGCTCTACGCCGGCGAGGTCAACTACGACGCGAGCGCGCTCGAAGGCCGGCCGCCGCGCATCGAGCAGGCGCTGAAGGGCGGCCAGTCGGTGCTCGTGCAGGTCACCAAGGACCCGATCGGGCAGAAGGGCTCCCGGCTCACCAGCCAGGTCAGCCTGCCCGGCCGCTACATGGTCTATGTGCCCGACGGTCGCCTGTCCGGCATCAGCCGCAAGCTGCCCGACACCGAGCGCAGCCGGCTCAAGGGCATCCTCAAGCGGCTCACGCCCGAAGACGCCGGCGTCATCATCCGGACCGCCGCGGAGGGAGCGCCCGAGGAGGACCTCGAACGCGACCTCAACCGCCTGCACGCTCAGTGGCAGGACATCGAGAAGAAGGCGCAGACCGCGAGCGCCCCCTCGTTGATCTACGGCGAGCCCGACGTCGTCATCCGGGTCATCCGCGACATCTTCAACGAGGACTTCAAGGCCCTCGTCGTCTCCGGTGATGACGAGTGGGACACGGTCGACAACTACGTCCGCTGGGTCGCCCCCGATCTGTCCGAGCGCACCAGCAAGTGGACCGACGACGAGGACATCTTCGCGGCCTACCGCGTCGACGAGCAGCTCGCCAAGGCCCTCGACCGCAAGGTCTGGCTGCCCTCAGGCGGCTATCTCGTCATCGACCGCACCGAGGCGATGATCGTCGTCGACGTCAACACCGGAAAGTTCACCGGCAAGGGCGGCAACCTCGAAGAGACGGTCACCAAGAACAACATCGAGGCGGCGGAGGAGATCGTGCGTCAGCTGCGGCTGCGCGACCTCGGCGGCATCATCGTCATCGACTTCATCGACATGGTGCTCGAGAGCAACCGCGATCTCGTGCTGCGGCGGCTGATGGAGTGCCTGGGCCGCGACCGCACCCGCCACCAGGTCGCCGAGGTCACCTCGCTCGGCCTGGTGCAGATGACCCGCAAGCGGGTCGGCCAGGGCCTCCTCGAGGCGTTCAGCGAGGTCTGCAAGGAGTGTGCCGGCCGAGGGGTCGTGCTGACCCACGACCCGGTGGCGAGCAAGCGGCCGCCCAAGCCGAAGGCGCCGATCGGGGCCAAGCCGGCGCCCGCGGCCGCCATCGCCGGTGACGCCGCTGCAGCCGATGCCGGCGCGGCGGCCCCGGCCGAAGCGGCGCCTGCAGATGCAGATGCGGATGCGGCAGCCAAGTCGGAGGACGGCCCGGCCAAACCGAGGGCCCGGCGCTCGCGCGGCGGTCGGGGCCGAGGCGGCGGCAGTGGCGGCGGCAGTGGCGGCGCCGGGGCAGCCGGAACCAACAACGGGGAGCCAAAGGCGGCCGAGTCGGTGGTCGCCGGCTCCTAGCCGGGACCACCCGACCCCCGACCGAACTTTGGACCCGTAGTCGGACATCGCGAGCGTGGTGTGTCCGATTCCGAGTCCAAAGTTCGGAGTTTGACCGGCGGCGGTCCTGGTCCGGTAGCCTTGACGCAGATCCCCGCGTGCTTGCGCCTGTCCGCACGCGGCTGACCGTCCCGAGGAGCCCTTCCGTGTACGCGATCGTCCGCACCGGCGGCCATCAGCACAAGGTTGCCGTCGGCGACACCCTCGAGGTGGACCGCGTCACTGCAGCGCCGGGTGAGTCCGTCACGTTGCCTGCCGTGCTCCTCGTCGACGACGGCGGTGCCGTCACCACCGACGCGACCGCGCTCGGCCAGGCCCGCATCACCGCCGAGGTCGTCGACCACGGCAAGGGCCCCAAGATCATCATCCACAAGTTCCGCAACAAGACCGGTTACCACAAGCGGCAGGGCCACCGTCAGCGGCTGACGACGCTTCGCGTCACCGGCATCGAGACCGGAAAGTAGGCCCCGATGGCACACAAGAAGGGCGCCTCCTCCTCGCGCAACGGCCGCGACTCCAACGCGCAGCGCCTCGGCGTCAAGCGTTTCGGTGGTCAGGTCGTCAAGGCCGGCGAGATCATCGTCCGCCAGCGTGGCACCCACTTCCACCCCGGTGACAACGTCGGCCGGGGCAGCGACGACACCTTGTTCGCGACCGCTGCCGGTGCCGTCGAGTTCGGCAGCCGCCGCGGCCGCCGCGTGGTGTCCATCGTTCCGGGCGAGGCGTCCACCGCCTGACGCGGTCGCGCCCTCGAGAAACCAGCATCCGCGCATGGCCGCGACCTTCGTCGATCGGGCCGTGCTGCACGTCTCCGGCGGCAACGGCGGTCACGGCTGCACGTCGGTCCACCGCGAGAAGTTCAAGCCGCTCGGCGGCCCTGACGGTGGCAACGGCGGCAACGGCGGCGACGTCGTCCTCGTCGTCGAAGCCAGCGTCACGACGTTGCTCGACCTGCACCACCACCCCCATCAACGCGCCGGCAGCGGCCGACCGGGCCAAGGCTCGATGCGGGACGGCGCGGCCGGCGTCGACCTGACCGTCCCGGTGCCCGACGGGACGGTCGTCAAGGACGCCGTCACCGGCGAGGTGCTGGTCGACCTGGTGGGGGTCGGGACGGCGTACGTCGCCGCCCGCGGCGGTCGCGGCGGTCTGGGCAACGCGGCGCTGGCATCGTCGCGTCGTAAGGCACCTGGTTTCGCGCTGCTCGGGGAGCCCGGCGATGCCCGCGACGTCGTGCTCGAGCTCAAGACCGTCGCCGACGTGGCATTGGTGGGCTTCCCCAACGCCGGAAAGTCGTCACTGATCGCGGCCGTGTCGGCGGCGAGGCCGAAGATCGCTGACTATCCGTTCACCACGCTGGTCCCCAACCTCGGCGTCGTGCAGGCCGGCGACACGGTCTTCACCGTTGCGGACGTGCCCGGCCTGGTGCCCGGCGCGTCCGGGGGTCGCGGGTTGGGCCTGGAGTTCCTGCGGCACGTCGAGCGCTGCTCGATGCTCGTCCACGTCGTCGACTGCGCGACGCTGGAGCCCGGGCGCGACCCGGTCACCGATCTGGAGACGATCGAGGCCGAGCTGGCGGCTTACGGCGGTCTCGCCGACCGCCCGCGGCTTGTGGCGCTGAACAAGGCCGACGTGCCCGAGGCGCGTGACCTCGCCGAGATGGTCGGTGCCGATGTGGCCGAGCGGTTCGGCTGGCCGGTGTTCGTGATCTCGGCAGCGACCCGGCACGGACTGCGCGAGCTGTCGTTCGCGATGGCTGAGCGGGTTACGGCAGAGCGGGCCGCAGCGCCGGTCGCCGAGCCGACCCGCATCGTGCTGCGGCCGGCGCCGGTTCGTGAGGTCGGGTTCACGGTCGAGCAGACCGGCGAGCAGAGCTTCGTCGTGCACGGCGACCGGCCGCGCCGCTGGGTGTTGCAGACCGACTTCGGCAACGACGAGGCAGTGGGCTATCTGGCCGACCGCCTGGCTCGGCTCGGGGTCGAGGATGCGCTCGCCGGCCTGGGGGCCTTGGCCGGCGCCGAGGTGACGATCGGAGACGTCACGTTCGACTGGGTGCCGACGCTGCGT
This sequence comes from Frankiaceae bacterium, assembly GCA_030840545.1. Taxonomy (GTDB): domain Bacteria; phylum Actinomycetota; class Actinomycetes; order JAFAQI01; family JAFAQI01; genus JAFAQI01. Next base: position 4,183 of record JAVEEH010000120.1, read on the forward strand.
GCCGGTGCGATGCCGCTGGGTGGCCGGGGCACCGACGAACGCCTCGAGACGTCAGCGCGGCTGCGCGCCATCGACCGCAAGGCGTCGCGGCGGGCCCGTCGCGGCGCGTTCGACGAGGCGGTCGAGACCGACTGGGCCACCGAGCCGGAGGCCGGCGAGTGAGCCGCGAGGTCGTCGCGGGCGCCAAGCGGCTGGTCGTCAAGGTGGGTTCGTCGTCGCTCGCGAGCCCCACCGGCGGCGTCGACGCGGCGAGCATCGACGCACTCGTCGATGCGCTGGCACACCGCGTCGCCGCGGGTGCCCAGGTGGTGCTCGTCTCCTCCGGGGCCATCGCGGCCGGTCTCAAGCCTCTCGGCCTGTCGCGCCGCCCGCGTGACCTCGCCACCCAGCAAGCCGCCGCGAGTGTCGGTCAGGGGTTGCTCGTCGCGCGTTACAACGCGGCGTTCGCCGCCCACGGTCGCACGGTCGGGCAGGTCCTGCTCACCGCCGACGACGTGATCCGGCGCGCGCATTACCGCAACGCCCAGCGCACGTTCGACCGCCTGCTGTCCCTCGGCGTGGTGCCGATCGTCAACGAGAACGACACCGTCGCCACCGAGGAGATCCGGTTCGGCGACAACGACCGGCTCGCCGCGCTTGTCACCCATCTCGTGCGCGCCGACGCACTCGTGCTGCTCTCCGACGTCGACGGTGTCTATGACGTCGACCCGTCGCCACGACGTCGCAGCGCTGTGGCGCAGCCGGCCGACCGCATCAGCGACGTGCGCAGCGACGACGACGTCGCTCATGTGCGACTCGGCCGGGTCGGCGGTGACGGAGTCGGCAGTGGCGGCATGACCACCAAGCTGGCCGCCGCGCGGATCGCAGCCGGTGCCGGAGTGCCGACGCTGCTCGCCCATGCGCGGGACGTTGTCGCGGCGCTGGCCGGTGCTGACGTCGGCACCTGCTTCCACCCGACGGGCCCGCGCGCGCCCGCTCGACTGCTGTGGCTTGCGCATGCGACGACTCCGCGCGGCCGGTTGACTCTCGACGAGGGCGCGGTCCGCGCCGTCGTCGAGCGGCGTACGTCGTTGTTGCCTGCCGGAGTTGTGGCGGTTGATGGCGACTTCGCCGCTGGTGACCCGGTGGAGCTGATCGACGAAAACGGCCACGTCGTGGCCCGCGGGCTGGTCAACTACGACGCAGGAGAACTTCCTGCGCTGCTCGGCCGCTCGACGCACGATCTGACGGCGGCTCTCGGTGCGGGATATCACCGCGAGGTTGTCCATCGCGACGACCTGGTGGTGCTGAGGCGTTAGGCCGCTGGGGGGTGGCAGATGAGCGGCTCCGGGCTGTGGCACGTCACCCTGACCGTGGCCGGTGACGAGACGACTGCCGACGAGGTGCTGGCCGCCCTCGAACGGCTGTCGGCGGAGCGTCCGTTCTTCCTCTCCGGTCGCTATGCCGGCGGCCGGGCCGAGCTGCGCTATTGGGAAGAGGCCCGTGACTGCGCCGATGCCTGCGCGCTGGCGCTGCGGGTGTGGTTCGAGCACCGCGAGTCAGCGTGCCTGCCGCCTTGGCAGGTCGTCGCGCTCGAGGTCGTCGCTCGCGACGAGCATCAGCGTCGCGACGGTGCGACGCTCGCGCCGGCGGGCGGCTGGCGCCCGTTCGACACGTAGACTGACATCCTCGTGCGCTTCCTTCACGGCTCTGCCCCGGCATGGGACCTGACCTACGACGACGTCTTCATGGTGCCGTCGCGGTCCGACGTCGGCTCTCGGCTCGACGTCGATCTCGCGACTACCGATGGCAGCGGCACGACGATCCCGGTCATCGCCGCGAACATGACCGCGGTGTCCGGGCGCCGGATGGCAGAGACTCTCGCGCGCCGCGGTGGGCTCGCGGTGATCCCGCAGGACATCCCGTTTGACGTCGTCGCCGACGTCGTCGGGTTCGTGAAGAGCCGGCACCTCGTCTATGACACCGCCATCGCGATGGCCCCTGCGGACACCGTCGGCGAGGCGTTCAACCTGCTGCCGAAACGCGCACACGGCGCGGTCGTCGTCACCGACGACGACCGGCCGGTCGGTGTCGTCACCGAGGCCGACTGCACCGGCGTCGACCGGTTCACCCAGCTGCATCGGGTGATGTCCACGGACCTGCTCACCCTGCCGGCAACTGTCGACCCGCGGCAGGCTTTCGACCGCCTGCACGAGGGTCGGCACCGGCTGGCCCCGGTGGTCGATCCGGACGGCCGACTCGTCGGCATCCTCACCCGCACGGCTGCGCTGCGCGCGACCCTCTACCGGCCGGCCGTGGACGGCGACGGGCGGCTGCGGGTGGCTGCGGCTCTCGGCGTGAATGGTGACGTGGCCGGCAAGGCCGAGGCGTTGCTTGACGTCGGTGTCGACGTGCTGGTGGTCGACACCGCGCACGGGCATCAGGAGCGGATGCTCGAAGCGTTGCGGTTGGTGCGCAAGCTCGACCCGCAGGTGCCCGTTGTGGCCGGCAACGTCGTCTCGCCGGAGGGCGTCCGCGACCTGGTCGACGCCGGCGCCGACATCGTGAAGGTCGGGGTCGGACCCGGCGCGATGTGCACGACGCGGATGATGACCGGCGTCGGCCGGCCGCAGTTCTCCGCCGTGCTGGAGTGCGCCGAGGAGGCCCGCCGGCTCGGCCGGCATGTCTGGGCCGATGGCGGTGTCCGGCATCCGCGTGATGTTGCGCTCGCGCTGGCGGCAGGCGCGTCCAACGTGATGATCGGGTCGTGGTTCGCCGGCACCCACGAGTCACCGGGTGACGTGCACCGCGACGCCGATGGGCGGCTGTTCAAGGAGTCCTTCGGCATGGCGTCGGCTCGGGCCGTCCGCGGTCGGACCGAGAGCGACACCGCATTCGACCGTGCGCGCAAGGCGTTGTTCGAGGAAGGCATCTCGACCGCGCGCATGTATCTCGACGGCGAACGCCCCGGGGTAGAGGACCTCGTCGATCGCATCGTCGCCGGGTTGCGCAGCTCCTGCTCTTATGCCGGTGCCCGGACGCTCGCCGAGCTGCACGAGCGGGCGGTGGTCGGCGTCCAGAGCGCGGCGGGCTACGCCGAAGGCGAGCCGCTTCCCATCTCGTGGTGATCGTGGCCGTCGTACGCTTCCGGGTATGACAACGGCTGACGAGGTCACCGATCTCGCGCGGCGGTCGCGGACGGCGGCGATCGGCCTGGCGTCGATGCCGCGAGCCCGCAAGGACGCGGCGCTGGTCTCGATGGCAGACGCGCTGGTCGCTCGTTCCGCTGAGGTGCTGACAGCCAACCTGGAGGACGTCGCGCGGGCGCGCGAGGCGGGCATGGCCGAGGCGATGGTCGACCGGCTTGCACTCGACGACAAACGGGTCGTCGCAATGGCCGAGGGGTTGCGGCAGGTCGCGGCTCTGCCCGACCCGGTCGGCGAGGTCGTCCGCGGGTCGACGTTGCCCAACGGGGTGCAGCTGCGTCAGGTGCGCGTGCCGCTCGGGGTGGTCGGCATCATCTACGAGGCCCGCCCCAACGTGACGGTCGACGCGGCCGGCTTGTGCGTCAAGAGCGGCAACGCCGTGCTGTTGCGCGGCTCGTCGAGTGCGCGGTCGAGCAACGCCGCGCTCGTCGCGATCCTCGCGGCAGCGGGCACGGCGGCGGGGCTTCCGCCGGACTCGGTCCAGCTGGTGCCCGGCGTCGACCACGAGTCGACGAAACACCTGATGCGCGCACGAGGGCTGGTCGACGTGCTCATCCCGCGCGGCGGTGCGGGGCTCATCCGCAGCGTCGTCGAGGAGTCGACGGTGCCGGTCATCGAGACGGGCGTCGGCAACTGCCACGTCTACGTCGATTCCGACGCCGACCTCGACATGGCGTTGTCCATCACGATGAACGCCAAGGTGCAGCGGCCCAGCGTCTGCAACGCCGCGGAGACGTTGCTGGTGCACCGCTCGGTGGCTGGCGACTTCCTGCCTCGGGTGCTGGCGTCGTTGCGCGCGGCCGACGTGACTGTCCACGGTGACGCTGCTGTCGCGTCGTACGACGACGCGGTGGTGCCGGTCACCGATGACGACTGGGCCGCGGAGTACAACTCCCTCGACCTCGCCGTCGGCGTCGTCGACTCCGTCGACGAGGCGGTCGCGCACATCCGGCGGTGGGGGAGCGGGCACACCGAGGCGATCGTCACGCGGTCGCTGCCGGCGTCACAGGCGTTCATCGCGGGCTGTGACTCCGCCGCGGTGATGGTCAACTGCTCGACCCGGTTCACCGACGGTGAGCAGTTCGGCTTCGGTGCCGAGATCGGCATCTCGACCCAGAAGCTGCATGCCCGCGGGCCGATGGGCCTGCCGGAGCTCACCAGCACGACGTGGGTCGCCACCGGCACCGGCCAGATCCGCACCTGAGACGACCGCAGACGGCGGCGGGGCCCTCAACTAGAATGGCGTTCTAGTCGCCGGATCGCCGGGAGTCCTGCATGCCGCTGTTCACCTCGCCCGACGACGTCCGCACGCGGCTCGCCGCGACCGGCTACCTGGCCGACGACGCCATCGCGACCACCGTCTTCCTCGCCGACGCGCTCGGCAAGCCGCTGCTCGTCGAAGGGCCGGCCGGCACCGGCAAGACCGAGCTCGCCAAGGCGGTCGCGACCGCTGCCGACGCCGGTCTCGTCCGGCTGCAGTGCTACGAAGGCCTCGACGAGGCACGCGCGCTGTATGAATGGAACTACCGCAAGCAGCTGCTCCGCATCCAGGCGGCCGGCGACGGGCAGAAGTGGGAAGAGACCCACGACGACATCTTCAGCGAGGAGTTCCTGCTCCCTCGACCGCTGCTCACGGCGATCCGGCAGAGCGAGCCGACCGTGCTGCTGGTCGACGAGACCGACAAGGCCGACGTCGAGGTCGAGGGGCTGCTGCTCGAGGTGCTGAGCGACTTCCAGGTGACCGTGCCGGAGCTCGGCACGATCGTCGCCATCCGCAAGCCGTTCGTCGTGCTCACGTCCAACGCGACCCGAGAGCTCTCCGAGGCCTTGAAGCGACGCTGCCTGTTCCTGCACGTCGACTATCCCGACGCCGAGCGCGAAAAGGCGATCGTGCTGAGCCGGGTGCCGGAGGTGCCCGCCGCCCTCGCCGAGCAGCTGGTCCGAACCGTCCGCACCTTGCGTGCGCTCGAGCTGAAGAAGGCGCCGAGCATCGCCGAGAGCATCGACTGGGCCCGCACGCTGGTCGCGCTCGGTCTCGACACCCTCGACGAGACGGTCGTCGCGCAGACGCTCGGCGTCGTCCTGAAACACGCCTCCGATCACACTCGTGCGGCCAAAGAGCTCGGACTGAACTGATGACCGAGCCCGCGCTCGGCGGTGGTGGCCTGGTCGACCGTCACGTCGCGTTCGTCGCGGCGTTGCGGGGTGCGGGCTTGCCCGTGTCGATGGCCGAGTCGCTCGACGCGACGCAGGCGATGGCCGCGGTCGACCTGCGATCACGCGAGCAGCTGCGCGCCGCCTACGCCGCAGCTGTCGTCAAGCGTGCCGCGCATCGCGCCACCTTCGACCGGCTCTTCGACCTGTGGTGGCCGCCGGCGATCGGTGACGGCGAGCCCATCCACGATGAGGGCTCGCCCGACGCCGAGTCGCTCGAAGAGGTCGAGCCGGCCGACCTGGACGCGATCCGCAAGATGTTGCGCGACGCGCTGCGGGACGTGCTGCTCACCGGCGACGACGAGGCACTCCGGCGGCTCGCTCGCCAGGCCGTGTCCGGACTCGGCCGCGCCGACAACCAACCCGGCCGGCAGTCGTGGTTCACCTACCGCGTGCTGCGCGCGTTGTCGCCCGAGACGCTGATGGCGTCGCTGCTCGAGGCGGTGCTCGCCGGTGAGGAGCGCGGTGGCCTCGCCGAGAAAGTTGCGCGGCAGATGCTCACCGAACGCATCCGCCAGTTCGAGGAGGCCGTGGAGGCGGAGGTACGACGACGCCTCGCCGAGGACCGAGGTGTCGAGGCGATCTCCAAGACAGCGGTGAAGCCGCTCATCGAGCAGGTCGACTTCCTGCGCGCGTCCCGTGACGAGATCGCCGAGCTGCGGCGCAAGGTCTATCCGCTCGCGCGCCGCCTTGCCACCCGCCTGACCGCCAAGCGCCGGCTCGGCCGGTCCGGGCGCCTCGACGTCCGGCGCACCGTGCGCGCATCGCTGTCCAGCGGCGGCGTCCCGCTCACCACGATCCACAAGCCGCACAAGCCACACAAGCCCGAGCTGGTCGTGCTGTGCGACGTCAGCGGATCGGTCGCGGCGTTCGCGCACTTCACCGTGCTGCTCGCATTCGCGCTGCGCGAGCAGTTCGCCAAGGTGCGGGTGTTCGCGTTCGTCGACACCTGCGACGAAGTCACGTCGTTCTTCGACCACGGCGACGATGTCGTCGACGCGCTCGCACGGATGTCACGCGAGGCCGACGTGGTGTGGTTCGACGGGCACAGCGACTATGGACACTCCTTCGAGGTGTTCAACCAGAAGTGGTCCGATGCGGTGACACCGAAGACGTCGCTGCTGATCCTCGGCGACGCTCGCAACAACTACCGCGCGCAGTCCGTCCCGGCGCTGCGATCGATCGCCCGGCACGCGCGGCACGCGTTCTGGCTCAACCCGGAGCCGAAGCAGTACTGGGGGTCCGGTGACTCGGCCGCGACGGCCTACGGCGACGTCATCCCGATGATCGAGTGCCGCAACGCCGGCCAGCTGCAGGAGTTCGTCGAGGCCATCCTCCCCATCTGACGTGGCGTGCGACGCAGGGACAACGAGCGGGCCGTCGCCGGCACGGCCCGAGTGCGGGGGGCGGCCGGTAGCCTTTCGTCGTGACGGCGCGGCGTATCGGTGTGATGGGCGGGACCTTCGATCCCGTCCACAACGGTCACCTTGTCGCCGCCAGCGAGGTCGCCAGCCGCTTCGCCCTCGACGAGGTGGTGTTCGTGCCGACCGGTGAGCCGTGGCAGAAGTCGGATACGTCCGTCTCGGCCGCCGAGGATCGCTATCTGATGACGGTGATCGCGACCGCGTCCAACCCGAGCTTTCACGTCAGCCGGGTCGACATCGACCGGGATGGCCCGACCTACACGATCGACACCCTGAACGACCTGAAGCAAGGCTTCGGTGAGACGAGCGAGCTGTTCTTCATCACCGGCGCTGATGCGCTCGCCCAGATCCTCGACTGGCACCGCTCCGAGGAGCTGTTCCAGCTCGCTCATTTCGTGGGTGTGACCCGGCCCGGACATCACCTGTCCGACCCCGGCTTCCCCGCCGGACGGGTCAGCCTGGTCGAGGTGCCCGCGCTGGCGATCAGCTCGACCGACTGCCGCCAGCGGGTCGCCGCCGGCGAGCCGGTCTGGTATCTGGTGCCGGACGGTGTCGTGCAGTACATCTCCAAGCGCCGCCTCTACCAGGCAGCCATATGACGGGGAAGCGTCGCCTCGGCCGCGAGCCGAAGCCGCCACGTCGCGTCGACCCGGCTCCGTCGACCGCGGCACCGCCGGCGTCGCCGCCGTCCCCGGGGACGATCCCGCAGCCCGGTCAGCCGCAGCCGTTCGTCATCGCGCCGCGCAAGACCCGGCGCGAGCTGCGGGCCGACCGGCGGCGACAGAAGCGCAAGCGTCTCGGTGTGGCCGGCATTGCCGGTGTGGTGGTGGCCGGGCTCATCGCAGTCGCCGCCATCACGTTCGGCGTACAGAAGGCGACCTCCGGCGGGCACCACACCAGTGATCGCCAGACGACGTTGCTCTTCTCACTTGTCGCCATCGACCGGACGGCGGTGGAGAGCGCGCTGCTCGCACACGATGGTCACACCCATCAGGGCGTCGAGCTGCTGATGCCGGCACGAGCGCTGACCGAGGTGTGCGGCTTCGGCAACCAGCAGCTCGGTCAGGTGCTCGCGTTGCCGGACGGGCAACGACTGGCGCGGTCGGCGGTCAGCGACCTGCTCGGTGGGGTCACGGTCAACGGGTCGTGGTCGCTGACGATTGCGCAGCTGACTCGGCTGGTGGATGAAGCCGGCGGCATCACCGCCGACGTCGACGTTGATGTCATCGAGCACCGGGTCGACGGCAGTCGGGTGTTGCTCGTGCCGCGCGGTGCGCATCAGAAGCTGACGGGATCGCAGGCGGTCGCGTTCGCGACCTACACCGCTGGCGGCGAGGACGCCGCCGCCAACCTGGTGCGGCTGCAGCAGGTGATCGACGGGCTGCTGGCCGCGCTGCCGACCACCGAGTCCGGGGTGCAGCGCCTGCTGACGTCACTCGGTGCCGGGGCGACGTCGACGCTCGGCCCGGCCAAGCTGTCGGCGCTGCTCGTAGGTCTCGCCGCCGATGCGCAGGCCAACAACGTGCTGCCCACCGACCTGCCGGTCGTGAAGATCGACTCCGGCAGCAGCCAGCCGTCCTACCGGGTCGACGCGGATCAGACGCGACAGTTCGTCACGTCGAACCTGTCCGCGTCGTTGCCCACGTCGGCGGTCTCGGCGCGCAAGCGCGTGTTCGTCCAGAACGGCGTCGGCACGCCGGGCCTGGTCGGCTCGGCCTGCACCAAGCTCGTTG
>JAVEEH010000293.1 GCA_030840545.1 Frankiaceae bacterium
AGCCCCGGGTCGTGCCCGGTCGGGCCGGCCATCGCGGCCCGCACGCCCGCGCTGGTCGACCGATCGGCCGCCAGGTCGCGAACCGTGCGGCGCAGCTCCTGCTGCTCTGCGGTGAACGAGAAGTCCATCGGTCGGGAGCCTAGTGCGCCGACCGGACCCAAACCTGACGACCCGTCAGAAACCGCGTAGAGTGCCTCCTCGTGGACTTCGACTTCACCCCCGAGCAGCGGGCGTTCCTCGCCGAGGTCGAGGAGTTCCTCGATGCCAACGCCGATCCCGAGGTCGCCGACCCGACCCGCGAGAACATGGCGCAGATCGTCGACACCCCGGCCCGTCGCGCCTTCATGGGCAAGCTCGCCGAGCGCGGCTGGCTCGGCATCACCTGGCCGAAGGAGTGGGGTGGCAAGGAGAGCGACGGCGTCTATGAATACCTGCTCAACGAAGCCCTCGCCGGTCGCGGCGCCCCCCAGATCGGCAAGGGCGTCGGCATCATCGGCAAGACCCTCCTGCGGCACGGCAGCGACAAGCTCAAGCACGAGTTTCTGCCGAAGATCCTCCACGCCGAGGTCGAGTTCGCCGTCGGCTACAGCGAGCCCAACGCCGGCAGCGACGCCGCCTCGATGCGCCTCAAGGCCGACCGGGACGAGGCCAACAGCGGCTGGCGCCTCAACGGCCAGAAGACCTGGACGACGTCCGCACACTTCGCCGACTGGTACTGGGTCGGCGCCCGCACCCACCCCGAGCTGCCCAAGCACCAGGGCATCACGCTCTTCCTCGTCCCGATGGACCACCCGAACCTCACCATCAAAGAGATCTGGACGATGGGCGACGAGCGCACCAACGAGGTGTTCTTCGACGACGTCTTCGTCTCCGACGACTACGTCGTCGGAGAGCTGGGTCGCGGGTTCCAGTACATCTCCGAGGCACTCGACCTCGAGCGCTTCACGATGTTCACCTACTCACCGATCAAGGCTCGGCTCGACCTGCTCGTCGACCACGTGCGCACGGCGACCAGGGACGGTGACGCCGTCCGCGACGACCCCGTCGTCCGCGCTCGCATCGCCCGGCTCTCGACCGAAGCCGAGGTCGCGCGGGTGCTCGGGCTGCGCTTCGTCGCCAAGTCTTTGAAAGGTGGCGCTGCACCGACCGCAGAGGCCAGCACCTACAAGCTGTTCGCGACGGAGTTCTCCAAGAAGCTCGCCGACGCGTCGATGGACCTCGCCGGCCCCGGCACCCAGCTGCGCGTCGGCACCGAGGACGCGCCGATGAAGGGCAGAGCCGAGTCGACCTACCGCTACACCGTGCTCGACACAATCGGCGGCGGCACGTCCGAGGTGCAGAAGAACATCATCGCGCGGCGCAAGCTCGGCCTGCCGAAGAACTTCTGAGTCGCACATCGATGGGCAACCTTCTGGACGGCATCACAGTGCTGGATCTCGCGAGTGTCGGCCCCGCCGCGCGTGCCTCCGGCTGGCTGGCCGACTACGGCGCTGACATCATCAAGATCGCTCCGGTGCCAGCCCGGGCCGATGCGCAGATCACCCCACCGCCGCATGCCTACAGCGGCGGCCGCGGCACCCGCCGCCTCCGGCTCGACCTCAAGGCCGGGGCCGGTCGCGACGCGTTCCTGCGGCTCGCCGAACGCAGCGACGTCGTCATCGAGAGCTTTCGTCCCGGCGTCGTCGCCCGCCTCGGCATCGGCTACGACGACGTCAAGAGCCGCAACCCGCGCATCGTCTACTGCTCCACCACCGGCTACGGCCAGGACGGACCGCGAGCACAGTGGGCCGGTCACGACCTCAACTACCTGGCCGTCGGCGGCTACCTGGCCAACTCCGAGCCCGCTCCGGACGGCAAGCCGCCGCTGCCGGGCGCGACCGTCGCGGACAGCGCAGCCGGTGGCATGCAGGCCGTCATCGCGATCCTCGCCGCGCTGGTCTCACGATCGGTCACGGGTGCGGGGGCTTATCTGGACGTCGCGGTCGCCGACGGTGTCCTCGCGTTGATGGCGCTGCAGATCGACGACAACCTCGCCACCGGTGCGACCGCGGCTCCCGGCACCGCACCGCTCGCCGGTCGCTTCGCCTGCTATGACACCTACCGGACGGCCGACGACGGATGGCTCGCCGTCGCGGCGATCGAGCACCGGTTCTGGGCCAACCTCTGCACCGCGCTCGACCTCACGACCTGGGCCGACAAGCAGTACGACGACGCTGCCCAGGACGACATCCGCACGGCACTGGCGTCGCGATTCGCCGCGAAGCCACGCGACGAGTGGGTCGAGCTGCTCGCCGGCGCGGACACCTGCGTCGCCCCCGTGCTGTCCGTGCCTGAAGCAGCCGCCGACCCGCACTTCGCCGCGCGCGGCACCGTCGCCACCGCCGCCCACCCGGCCAACGGAGCTTTCCGGCAGCTCGCGCCGCTGCTCGCCGGCGCCGTCCGCCAACCGCGTTATGACCTGCCGGACCAGACCACCACGGACAGCGACGCACTGCTCGCTGAACACGGGCTCAGCAACGAGGAGATCACCGACTTGCACGCGGCCGGAGTCATCGCATGAGCACATCCACCACCGACCTGCCCGCCGAGGTCACCGACCTGATCGGCCTGCCGCAATACGAAGAGGCCGGCGAGTTCCCGGTCGAGCGGGGATACATCTGGACCTCGTGCGCCTCGGTCGAGAACGCCAACCCGCTGTTCTGGGACGACGAGGTCGCTGCGGACCTGACCGACGGACCGATCGCGCCACCGACGATGCTGTCGACCTGGTTCCGGCCGCATCACTGGGCCCCGGGCCGCACCGAGCAGAAGCTGCCGCTCCAGGTGCACTTCGACCTGAAGAAGCGGCTTGACCTGCCCGAGGCGGTGATGACCGACAACACCATCGTGTTCCACGAGCCCGCGCGCCCCGGCGACATCCTGACGACATGTCAGCGGCTGCGATCGGTCAGCCCCGAGAAGACCACCAAGCTGGGCACCGGCCGGTTCTGGGTCATCGACGTCGAATACCGCAACGACCGCGGCGACCTCGTCGGCGTCGAGTCCTGGACCGGCTTCGGCTATCGGCGGGACAACGCATGACGACGACGGCTGTGCTGACCCACGACACGGTCGCCGTCGGCGACCAGCTGCCGGTGCTGACCTACGACGTCACAGCCACCACAGTCGTCGTCGGCGCGCTCGCCACCCGCGACACCAGGCCGCAGCACCACGACTTCCACTTCGCCACCGAGCGCAACGGCGTCCGCGACATCTTCATGAACGCCCCCAACCAGGCCGCCTGGTTCGAGCGCTACCTCACCGACTGGAGTGGCCCACACGGCCGGCTGGGCCGGGTGAGCTTCCGGATGCACGACTCGGTGTTCCCCGGCGACACCATGTCGATGGCCGGGCGGATCACCGGCACGAGCATCGACGACGTCGGCTGCGGATGGGTCGAGGTCGACGTCGTGCTCCAGGTCGGCGACCGGATGTGCACCACCTGCGCGGCGCGGATCGCGCTGCCTACCGCCCCGACCGACAACCCCTGGTCCCGCAAGGGCGACCAGTGGCAACCACAACCGCAGACCTGACTCGAGGAGAGCCACCATGGACATGGACTTCACCTCCGAGCAGGAGCTGCTGCGCGACTCGGTCCGGCGTACCTGCGCGCGTCATTCCGGTCCCGACGTCGTCCGCAAGCTCGAGAACGACCCCGTCGGCTATTCACCCGCGCTGTGGTCGGCCCTGGCCGAGCTCGGACTGCTCGGACTGACCGTCCCGGAGGAGCACGGCGGCAGCGGCATGAGCATGCTCGACGCCGCGATCGTCTACGAAGAGCTCGGTCGCGCCCTCGTCCCGAGCCCGCACTTCGTCAGCTGTGTGCTCGCCGCCGGATTCATCGGCCGGGTCGGGACCGAACGCCAGCAAGCTGACTGGTTGCCCAAGATCGCCGGCGGCGACTCCGTCGTCAGCATCGCCTGGCTCGAGCCGGACGGTGGGTTCGGCGCGGCCGGCGTCCAGCTCGCGGCCCGCGCGGATGACGACGCGTTCCGGCTGTCGGGCGTCAAGCGGCACGTGCCGTTCGCTCGCGCTGCGGATGCGCTGATCGTGCTCGCCCGCGGCGACGACGGAGTCGTCGCGGTCCTGGTCGACCCGACGGCTGCCGGCGTGACGCTCGACCAGCAGCTCACGGTCGCCGGTGACACCCAATATCGCGTCGGCTTCGACGACGTCCGCGTCGACGCCACCGCGCGCCTCGGCGGCGCCGACGCATGGCCGGCCTGGCACGACACCGTGCTCGACGGCGTGATCCTGTTGGCTGCCCAGGCGGCCGGCGGCGCCCGGGCCGCGCTCGACCTGGCTGTCGACTATGCGAAGACGCGTGAGCAGTTCGACCGGCCGCTCGGCGGCTTCCAGGCGATCGCCCACTACCTGGCCGACGCCGCGAGTGCGGTGGACGGCGCCGAGACGTTGGTCTGGGAGGCGGCCTGGGCGCGCAGCCAGGGACTGCCGACCGACCAGCTGGCGCCGATGGCCAAGCTCTATGCCGGCCAGACCTTCCGCGACGTGACAGCGACGGCCGTGCAGATCTTCGGCGGGGTCGGCTTCACCGTCGACTTCGACATCCAGCTCTA
>JAVEEH010000303.1 GCA_030840545.1 Frankiaceae bacterium
GCGGATGTCGTCGAGCCGCGCGGGTGCGCCGCTCTGCAAGGGCACCGCGAGCAGCCCGACCGCCCTGGGCAGCCGAGCCGGGAACAGCTCCCGCGGCGCATGAAAGGAGAAGTGACCGATGTCGGTCTCGCTGCCGGGCGTGAGCACGACCACGGCGGTGAACTCCGCGTCGAGCAGGTCGTGGGCGACCTCGGCAACCGCGTCGAAGAGCTCCTCCGGTGACGAGGCGCCGAGCAGCTGCCGGGCCACGCCGTTGAGGCCCTCGAGGGCCGCGCTCCAGCGCCGCGCCGCCGTGACGTCCCGGAACACCGCGACGACCTGGCCCTGCGCGCCGCCGAACCCGGACACGGTGACCTGCCAGATGCTGCCACCCGCCGACCGGCAGTCGAGGGTCGTGCTGCCCTCGCCGGCCAGCGCCGCGTAGAGGAGGGCGCTGTCCGCGAAGACCCGGTCGAGCACACCGTCGACGCCGACGGCATCAGCGGCGAGCACCCCGAAGTGTCGTTCGGCTGCCGGGTTCCACGCGAGCACGGCCCCGTCGTCCCAGATCAAGATCGGCTCTTCGAGCACGAAGAAGAGCTCCCCGATCACACCGCGAGCGACGGCGTCCGGACTCACGCGACGAGTGCCGCCACCCGACGAATGACCTGCGGGATGTCCACCAGGTCGGTCTTGGAGACGCACTCGCGGATGCCGAGCTTCGTGGCGTCCCGGCGCAGCTCACGGTCGAAATAGGCGCTGCACAGGATGATCGCCTGGTCCGGGCGCGCGGCGAGGATCTGTGCGGCGGCCTGCAGGCCGTCGAGATGGGGCATGCGCACGTCGAGCACGACGACACTGGGCTCGAGGTCGGTGGCTGCGGCGACGGCCTGGACGCCGTCCTCGGCCTCACCGACGACACACATGCCGTCGTTCTCGGCTTCGATCGCGAGCCGCATGACCAGGCGCACGTCGGGTTCGTCGTCGACGAGCAGCGTCCGGATCGAGGGCATGCACAGACCTTACGTCGTCGCGTCAGCGCGTGACGTCAATCGACCAGACCTGATGCCGGGACGACTCGGCGGGCGCGGTCGGTGGCCGGTCCTCCACCCGGATCAACGAATAGCCGAGGCGCTGCGCCACCGCCGCACTGCGGACATTTCCCTCGTCGCAGCGGATCTCGACCCTGCGTACGTCGTCGAGAGCCGCCGCGACGTCGGTCATCGCCTGCGCCGCGGCGGTTGCCAGCCCGCGGCCGACCGCATCAGCGGAAAGCCAGTAGCCGATCTCGAGGACCCCCGGCCCGTTGCGGGAGTGCAGGCCGGTGCCACCGACCACGCGGCCGGCGGTGTCGAAGATGCCGTAGGCGAACTCGTGTCCGTCGTCCCAGCGCTGTTGCGCCCCGTGCAGCCACTCCCCCTGCGTCTGCATCGTCGCCGGCTCACCGGCCCACGGCATCCACGGTCGCAGGTGCTCGAGGTTGGCGTTGACCGTGTCGACGAGCCGCGGCAGGTCGTCTTCGGTATAGCGGCGCAACGACGAGCCGTCCGGCAGGTCGATGCGTTCGGGCAGTCCGGCGTAGGTCGGCGCTGCGCTCGGTTCGTCGGTCACCCGACCATGATGGCGAGCGAGCCGCCGCACAGCGCAACGATTTTCGGCTAGGCCGCCTGGGCGACGGCGGTGCGGCGCACCCGCGTGAGCATCGCGCCGAGCAGTAGCAGCGCTCCGATCCCGGCGAGCGGTGCGCTGTCGCCAGTGAGCCCGCGCGGTGATGCCCCGGCGACGCCCGACCGCTTCGCCGTCGACTTGCCGCACGAGCCGTGCGTCAGCGACGGGCCGGCGTTCTGCGGGATGAAGATCGGCAGCGCCCAGGCGCGCGGCTTGCCGGTCACCGGGTCGGGTGACGTGGTGTCACCGGTCGCGATCATCACGCACCCGCGCGCGTCGAGGTTGTTGGTCAGGTAGTCGCCGAGGCGGCGGTCCTGCCCGGTCGCCACGCAGGTGGTGCCGCCCTGGCAGATGCCGCCTTCATGCACCGGCTTGCCGGATGCGTTGACGATGTAGCTCTTCGCGTGCGCAGTGCCGAGGCCGAGCAGCGTCGCCTGGTAGACGTAGACCTTGCCCACTGTGCTCTGTGAGTCGGGGTTGGGCACGACCTTGTCGTACTGGTACCAGACGATCGACGCGTTGCCGGGCGCGCCGGCGGTGATCCACGGCCACAACACGGTGGTGCCGGGGTGTGAGATGACGTGCGGCTTGACGATGATGTGGCCGCTCTTCGACAGCTCCGCGAACCAGACCGAGTTGCGGCCGCCGCTGGGGTTGTCGGTCCAGGTGAGGTAGATGTTGCCGGCCCGGTCGACGGACATGCCCGGGAAGTGGGTCAGCAGGCCCTTGGTCTCCGAGACGCGGATCTGGTGGAAGTGGCCGCTCTTCGTGGCGAACGCATGCGAGGCGCGCGGCAGGATGGCAACGCCGATGGCGGTGGCGTTGCCGTAGATGACCGGCTCGACGAGCGAGGCGTTGGCGCGGTTGTAGTAGAGCTTGCCGAAGCCGGTGAAGCCGGTGCCGTAGTCACCGATGCCGAAGCTGCCGCAGGAGTTGCCGCCGTCGGTCGACTGGTAGATCGTGTGGCCGCCGGAGGAATAGCTGGGGTCGGTGGCGAGGAACACCTCGTTCTTGTGCGCGCCGGCGAGCCAGGGGCGGTCGCCCTCGTGGCACTGGAGGGTGCCGCGGTCCCAGGTGCGCCCGCCGTCGGCCGAGGAGAACAGGGCGTCGTTCACCAGGTTGATGCCGGTGTTGTAGACGCGCCCGCCGTCGTCCTGGGTGAGGTCGGGGTCGGAGAAGCCGCTGTTCTTCGACGGGTCGGAGACGAAGCCGGTGCCGGAGAGGTTGACCCGGGCCCAGCTGCGGCCGTCCCGCGAGGTCCAGATGTTGACCTGGTTGCGGTAGTTCGCGCCCCACTGAGCGGTCTCGGCCGGCGCCTGCACCAGGCCGTCGTGCAGCGTGTGCGTGGTGCCCTCGTGGGAGGAGTAGATGTAGTCCTGGTGCGCCTTGTCGTAGAAGACGATCGGCTCACCGCCGGCCAGGGACTGGTCGACCACGACAGGCTTGGCGAAGCCGATCGGGTTGTGGCCGCCCCCGAAGCTGGGGCCGGCGGCCACGCTCAGCGAGACCACCCCCATTGCAGCGAGGGTCCAAGCCATGCGGCGCCCAGCCATGTCGTGCTCCTCTCGGCGACCCTGACGAGTCCGGTGGACCACTTCGCCGCTCAGGAGGGATCTCCTGCCCGGGCCACCGGGGCCTCCCAGCGCGTCGGGCGCTGTCACTCACCGTGATGTCTGGCAGACTGACCCCAGATATCCAGACGGGGAGACAACGTGGCGACGCGGGTGGCGCTTCAGGCTGTGCCGGATCGACCCCGGCGCGCGCTCGCGCTGCTGCCTGCCCGGGTGCGGGCGATGCGCCGGCCGAAGTGGTGGCAGGAGATCGCTTTCATCGGGGTCTGCTACTGGCTCTACTCGCTCGTGCGCAACGCGGTCCCGAGCCATCAGGTCGCAGCCGGCCATCGTGCGTTCGACCTGCTGGCGGTGGAGCGCACGCTGCACATCGGCGTGGAGAAGTCGATCAACCTGTTCGTCGCGCACAACCACTGGCTCGCCTACATCTGCGACTACTACTACGCGACGCTGCATTTCGTCATCACCATCGCCGTGCTCGTCTGGATCTATCGCAAGCACCCGCTGCGTTATCGCTCGATCCGGTCAGTGCTGCTCGCGACCAACCTGGTCGCGCTGATCGGCTTCTGGTTCTACGCGCTGCGGCCGCCGCGGATGTTGGCCGGTCAGGGTTACGTCGACACTGTCGTCACGTTCCACACGTGGGGCTCGATGGCCTCCGGCGGTCTGGCAAAGGCGTCCAACCAGTTCGCCGCGATGCCGTCGCTGCACATCGGCTGGTCGCTGTGGTGCGCGGTCGTCATCGTCGCGCTCGCCGAACGCCGCTGGGTGCGCGTGCTTGGTGCGCTCTATCCGTGCGCGACGCTGTTCGTCATCATCGGCACCGCCAACCACTACATGCTCGACGCAGCCGGCGGGGTCGCCGTCC
>JAVEEH010000128.1 GCA_030840545.1 Frankiaceae bacterium
CAACCTGCGCGGCCTCGCCCGGCTGCCCGTTTCCGTTCGCTGATGCGCTTACCGCCGACATAGCGCACCTGCTGCACCGGGCGCAGGTGCAGGCGACGCGCCTGCGCGGCGAGATGGCTCGGGTCACTCGTGCGATCCAGCCCGAGGCGCAGTTGCTGTTCCTGCGTCGTCAGAGCCGTAACGCGTTGACGTTGCGCGCTCAGCCAGTCGGACTGTTGCTGCATCGACGTGTTGAGCAACAGGACCCCGAGGACGCCGACGGTGAGCACGAAGGCGAGGCAGCCCGCGAAGGCCATGTCCCGACGTTGACTCACGACCACCCTCCGCCGGTGGGGCAGATGTGACCACTGCGACGGATGTGACGATGCCAGAGCCTACGGCCCGATACGTGCTGACGCGCCGTACGCCGGGCCGGGTGGTCAAGATGGTGTCGTGGCGACGGAGCAGCTCAAGGGGCGACTGCTCGTTGCCACGCCGCTGCTGCGCGAGCCGGTGTTCGCCCGCACGGTCATCGCGATGCTGGAGCACGACGACGACAACGGCTCCGTCGGCGTGGTGCTGAACCGTCCGGTCGAGCTGCCCATCGATGAAGTGGTGCCCCGCGTCGCTGACCTCGTGGCCACCCCCGCCACGCTCTTCGACGGCGGCCCCGTGAGCCCGACGACCGCGATCGCTCTCGGTCTCGCCGCGGCGGGTGCCGACCCGGACGGCTGGACCTACGTCGTACCGCCGCTCGTCACGGTCGACCTCGACCACGACCCGGCGCTGCTGGCCACGACGTTGCGCGCCGTGCGCATCTTCGCCGGCTATGCCGGCTGGTCGCCGGGCCAGCTCGACAGCGAGATCGAGGAGGGCTCCTGGTACGTCGTCGACGCGTTGCCTCTCGACCCGTTCGGCGCCGACCCGGTCCGGTTGTGGTCGGACGTGCTGCGTCGGCAGGGCTGGCCGTTGGCGGCTGTCGCCGTCTGTCCGATCGATCCCGGGATGAACTGAACGCTTCCGCCGCGACGCCCGTGCTTACCGGTGACCCTCGACCACGGGAGAGCTCATGCTGCGCGGTAGGACACTCATCCTCATGGTGCTGATCGGCCTCGCGGCCGTGGCCTGCGGCGGATCGGGCGGGCCGAAGACCACAGTGGCCGGGCTCAAGGTCAACTCGCACGGCACCAAAGACGTGAGCGGCGCCAGCACGATCCCGCTCGAGGCCGACTCTTACTACTTCTCCCCGACGGTGCTCAAGGGCACACCGGGCCAGCAGGTGACGCTGAACATCAAGGACGACACCGGTGTCCAGCACAACTTCACCATCGAGTCGCAGCAGATCAACAAGGACTTCAGTGGCGACGTCACCATCAACGTCACCTTCCCGCAGAGCGGTGTCCTGTCGTTCTACTGCAAGTACCACAAGACCAAGGGCATGGGCGGCGCCTTGCTCGTCTCCGGCAACGCCTCCGGCTGAGGACGGTTAGCCGCGAGTCGGTCGAGCACCATGGTGTGGTGACCGAGACACCAGTCCCGCCAAGCGGCCCGCAGCACGAGATCAGCTTCGCTGACCAGCACGCCGTCGTCGTGTCGGTCGGCGGCGGCCTGCGCACCTACGACGTCGGCGGGCATCCGGTGCTGGACGGCTATGCCCTGGACCGCCCGGCCGATGGGGCGCGGGCGCAGACCCTCGTCCCGTGGCCCAACCGGGTGCAAGACGGTCGATGGCATTGGAACGGTCAGGATCAGCAGCTTGCGCTGACCGAGCCCGAGCAGCACAACGCGATCCACGGACTGGTGCGGTGGATGCCCTGGGGCGTGGCTGAGCAGTCTGCTGACGCGGTTGCCCTTGCGTGCACGTCCTATCCGCAGCCCGGCTATCCCTGGGCCCTGCAGGTGCGCAACGACTTCCGCCTCGCCGAGGACGGCTTGACCGTGCGCACCACTGTCACCAACCTCGGCGCGACTGCGGCGCCGGTCGCGGCGGGTTCCCACCCCTACCTGACCGTGGGCACCGCGACCGTCGACGACGCTGTGCTCCAGCTGCCGGCCGAGGTCTGGCTGCCGACCGGGGAGCAGCAGATTCCCACCGGACGCGAGCCGGTCGCCGGCTCGGCGTACGACTTCCGTACGCCGCGGCCGATCGGCCCGCTCGAGATCGACTACACGTTCACCGACCTCCGGCGCGACCCGGACGGGCGGTTCCGGTTGCGGCTGTCGGCGCCTGACGGCGGCCGGGCCGTCACGTTCTGGCTGGGACCGGCCTACGGTTTCGTCGAGATCTTCACCGGCGACGCGTTGCCCGATCCCGACCGGCGCCGGCGCGGGCTCGGCGTCGAGCCGATGACCGCGCCGCCCAACGCACTCGTGACCGGCGAGTCCCTCGTCGTGCTCGAGCCGGGGCAGTCATGGGACGGGGAGTGGGGCATCAGCCCGGAGCCGCCAACGGCGCATCCGGACTAACGAAAGTTGGGCTGCGCGGCGCAACGGGGTCGTCGTTCTGCTGCCGAAGAGCGCCGTACGATACGGCCGTGTCCGGCATCCCGATGCCCGCGAACACGGTGTCCTTCCGGCCGGCACCATCGAGTGTCCGGCAGGCCCGGCGCTATGTCAGCGAGCGACTGCGCGCGATCGGGTTCGACGCCGCGCTGTTCGCGGCTGAGCTCCTGGTCACCGAGCTGGTGACCAATGCGATCC
>JAVEEH010000136.1 GCA_030840545.1 Frankiaceae bacterium
CCCGGTGGCTTCACGTTCAACCAGTTCCTCATCGACGCCGAAGAGCCGTTGCTCTACCACACCGGGATGCGCGGCTTGTTCCCGTTGGTGCGCGAGGCCGTCGAGCGGGTGATGCCGGTCGAGCGACTCCGCTGGATCGCGTTCGCTCACGTGGAGGCCGACGAGTGCGGCTCGGTCAACGACTTCCTCGCCGTCGCGCCGCACGCACAGGTCGCGCATGGTGCGCTCGGCTGCATGCTCTCGCTGGACGACCAGTGCGATCGGCCACCACGACCCCTCGCCGACGGTGAGGTGTTGGACATCGGCGGTGCGTCGTTGGCGCGGCGCGTCGTCGAGATCGCCACTCCGCATGTGCCGCACAACTGGGAGTCACACATGTTCTACGAACAGGAGACCGGCACGCTGTTCTGCGGCGACCTGCTCAGCCAGCTCGGCGACGGACCGGCGATCACCGGCGACTCGCTGCTCGACGCGGCGATCGCAGCCGAGGAGATGTTCCTGCAGACGTCGATGGGTCCGGCGGTGCCGGCGGCCTACCGGCGCCTCGCCGACTTCGAGCCGCAACGGCTGGCCATCATGCACGGTTCGTCCTACGACGGCGACTGCGCGACGCTGTTGCGCGACATGGCCGATGTCTATGAGCAGAAGTTCGACTGCGGCGGCGCCACGGTGGTCGGGCAACCGCTGCCGGCACACGAGAACCTGGTCGGCGCAGAGGCATCAGGATGACCGCCCCCACGACGACACGCGCGATCGAGCCGCTCAAGCTGCCGTTGACCTGCGGCGTCGACCGCGGCGTCGCGATGCGCCTCGCGGCAACCGAGTACGACCGTTTCCTCACCCAGCTCCGTCTGCTCTCCCCCACCGATTGGGGTCGGCCGACGCGGTGCCCCGACTGGGACGTTCGCGCGATGGCCGGTCACGTTCTCGGCATGGCTGACATGGCGGCATCGATCGTCGAGAGCTGGCGGCAGATGCGGGCTGCCAAGCAGCGCGGTGGGGTGTTCATCGACGCGCTGACTGGTCTGCAGGTCGACAAGCATCGAGAGCTCACCCCGGCCAATCTGGTCGACCGCTTCGCGGTTGTCGGGCCGAAGGCCGCGCGAGCACGTCGACGCACACCCAGCCTCATCCGGCGGCGCACGATGCCCGACGAGCAACCGGTGAGCCCCGAGCAGTCGGAGCTGTGGACGCTGGGATTCCTGCTCGACATGTGCCTCACCCGCGACACCTGGATGCACCGCGTCGACATAGCAGACGCAATCGGCGTCGACCTGCAGCTCACGGCGGACCATGACGGCGTGCTCGTCGCTGACGTGGCGGCCGAGTGGGCGCGCCGACACGGCGAGCCGTGCTCCCTGATGCTCACCGGGCCGGCCGGTGGCTCCTGGACCTGGGGGTCCGGCGGTCCGTCATTGGAGCTCGACGCGGTGGAGTTCTGCCGGCTGCTGTCCGGACGTGGCGCGGCGGATGGGCTGTTGGCTACCCGCGTCCCGTTCTGAGCTTGATCCAGCGGTAGCCGAAACCGCGGAGCTGGAGCCCGGTGAGGCGTGCGCCGGGCGGGTCGTAGTCACCGTCGGAGAACACCTCCCACGGCTTGCCGCTGCCGTGCTCGACCTTGCCGACGTCGAGGGTCACCGCCTTGTCGGCGAGGTTGTGCAACAGCAGGATCGCGCCCTCGGGCGCGGTGAAGCGGTGCGCCAGGACGTGACGTGGCAACGGCACGTCGACGACCGCGCAGTCGCCGACGCCGATCTCCGGGCACTCACGCACGGTGCGGATCAGCTCGCCGAACCAACGCAGCAGCGACTGGTGGTCGCGCTGTTGGCTGCGCACGTTGACCCGACCCGTCCCGTAGCGGCCGGCAGTCGTCACCGGCCGCACCTGCTGCTCGGCCGGGGCGGTGGTGAAGCCGCCGCCGGCGCCGGGCTCCCACTGCATCGGCGTCCGCAGCGCGTCACGTTCGCGCAGCGCGAGGTTCTCGCCCATGCCGATCTCCTCGCCGTAACGCAGCACCGGGGTGCCGGGCATCGTGAACTGCAACGAGTAGGCCAGCTCGATGCGGCGCCGGTCGCCTCCGAGCATCGGTGCGAGCCGGCGACGGATGCCACGGTCGAACAGCTGCATGTCCGGCTTGCGACCGAATGCCGTGAACACCTCCTGCTGCTGCTCGTGGGTGAGCCGGCTGAGGTCGAGCTCGTCGTGGTTGCGCAGGAACGTCGCCCACTGAGCCATCGCCGGCAACGAAGGTGCAGACCGCAGCCCCTCGATGACGGGTTCGGCGTCCCCGCGTGCCAGTGCCAGCCACAGCCGCGGGTTGAGCAGGAAGTTGAAGAGCATGTGCGCGCGGTCGTTGGGGCCGTCCGGCGCCGCGGCGCAGTAGGCGGGCAGCTTGTCGGCGTCGACGTTGGCCTCGCACAGGAGCACCGCGTCAGCCGTTCGCCACTGCACGTCCTGGCGCCAGTCGTCGAGGATCGAGAAGTCCTGCGGCGCCGGATCCCGGCCCGGCTCGACCTGCTCGAGCACGAAAGGTGCCGCGTCGATGCGAAAGCCGGATGCCCCGAGCTGCAGCCAGAAACCCATGACCTTCTTGATCTCGGCGCGGACTTCGGGGTTTGCCCAGTTGAGGTCGGGCTGGAAGTCGAAGAACCGGTGGTAGTACCACGCCTTGGCCTGCTTGTCGTAGGTCCAGGTCTCGGTCTGCTCCCCCGGGAACACGATCCCCTGCCGCCGGTCCGCCGGCTCGGTGCCACTCCACACGTACCAGTCGCGGTAGGGCGAGTCCGGGCTGCTCCGCGCCGACCGGAACCACGGGTGCTGGTCCGACGTGTGGTTGACGACGAGGTCGAGCAGGATGCGGATGCCGCGCTGGCGGGCCTGCAACGCGAGCTCGGCGAAGTCGCCGAGGCTGCCGAGCCGCGGATCGACGGCGAAGTAGTCCGCGACGTCGTAGCCGTCGTCCCGGTTGGGCGTGGGGTGGATCGGGTTGAGCCACAGGCAGGTGACGCCGAGCCGGGACAGGTAGTCGAGCCGGCTGATCAGCCCGGGAAGGTCGCCGTACCCATCGCCGTCGGAGTCCTGGAACGTCTCGACGTCGGCGCAGTAGATGACCGCTTCCTTGTACCAACGCTCGGACATGTCAGCGATGGACGGTGCTCATGTCTGCGTAACGCTCGCCCGACGTCGCGCCGACCGGTGCGACCTCGTCGATGCGGCGCAGGTCGTCGTCATCGAGACGTACGTCGAGCGCTCCGAGGTTCTCCTCGAGATAGCGCAGCCGCTTGGTGCCGGGGATCGGGACGATGTCGTCACCCCGGGCCAGCAGCCAGGCGAGCGCCAGCTGCCCCGGCGTCGCGCCCTTCTCCGCGGCGATCTCGTTGACCTTGTCGACGAGATCGAGGTTTCGCTGGAAGTTCTCTCCCTGGAACCGTGGGTGCTGGCGGCGGAAGTCACCGGGCTCGAGGTCGTCGATCGTTCGGATCTGGCCGGTGAGGAACCCGCGTCCCAGTGGTGAGTAGGCGACGAACCCGACGCCGTGCTCACGGCAGGTGGCCAGGACGCCGTCGTCCTCGGGGTCGCGGGTCCAGAGGCTGTACTCGGTCTGCAGCGCCGTGATCGGGTGCGTGGCGAACCCGCGCCGCAACGTCTCCGGCGCCGCCTCGCTCATGCCGAGGAAGCGCACCTTGCCGGCCCCGACCAGCTCCGCCATGGCGCCGACCGTCTCCTCGATCGGCACCGTCGTGTCCACGCGGTGCTGGTAGTAGAGGTCGATCTGGTCAACGCCGAGCCGTTGCAGTGAGGCGTCGCAGGCCGCGCGCACATAGTCGGGCCGGCCGTTCACACCGACCCGCGAACCGTCCGGACGCCGCTCGTTGCCGAACTTCGTCGCGAGCACCACCTGCTCACGACGGCCGGCGATGGCCTTCCCGACCAGCTCCTCGTTGGTGAACGGCCCATACATGTCGGCGGTGTCCAGGAAGGTGCAGCCGAGGTCGATTGCGCGGTGGATCACGCTGATGGCCTCGGCCTCGTCGGTCGTGCCGTAGAACTCGCTCATCCCCATGCAGCCGAGGCCGAGAGCGGACACGGGCAGGGACGAGCCGAGGATGCGGGTCTGCATGGCGATGGCCTCCAGCGGGTCAGGACGGGATGCGTTCATCCTGCCCCGGCCGGGCGGATGTAAGGCTGTGGAGGTGCAGTACGACGTGCCATCGCGACTGGTCCTGATCCGGCACGCCAAAGCCGAGGCCGGCGGCAGCTCCGATCGGGAGCGCCGACTGTCGAGCCGCGGTGAAGCCGACGCCCGCGCGCTCGGCCGTTGGCTCGACGAGCAGGGGCTCAGGCCCGACCGGGTGGCTGTGTCACCGGCCCGACGCGCACGCCAGACCTGGGAGCTCGCGGCCGAGTCGCAGGACTGGCCGCGGCCCGTGATCGAGGACGCGATCTACGACAACACCGTGCCGGGCCTGCTGGAGGTCATCCGGGCCAGCCCGGCGGACGTCCGGACGCTCGCGCTCGTCGGGCACAACCCGTCGATGGGGGCCCTCGCCGAGGCACTCGACGGGACCCGGGCGCATGACTTCCCGACCAGTGCCGTGGCCGTCTTCACGGTCGCCGAGGATTGGGCGGCGATCGACGCCGCCACGTCGACCCCGGTCGGCTTCGACGTCCCACGTGGGTGAGGAGGAAGGTGTGAGCATGAATGACGACACGATCCACCAGACGATCACGCGACTCGTGGCCGAAGAGCACCAGCTGCGGTCCGGCGCTGTGCACGGTGACGAGCAGCGGGAACGGTTGCGCCAGCTGGAGGAGTCACTGGACCAGTGCTGGGACCTGTTGCGTCAGCGGGACGCGTTGCGCGACGCAGGTGCCAACCCGGACCTGGCCGAGCCGAGGCCGATCCCCGAGGTCGAGGGCTACATCCAGTAGCCCCCGCGCCTGCGGGTCGTCAGCGGGCCGTCAGCCGGCGCTGACCTCGTGGATCTCATCGGCGACCAAGCCGTGCGCCTCGCGGTGCACGGTCGCAGCGGCCTCGGCCGACGGCGCGTCGACCAGGCAGAAGATCTTGCCGCCGGCTTCGTCGACCCAGTAGTTCTTGTAGTCGACGCCGTGCGCGCCCTGGGTCGCGAGATCTGCCTCGTGCGCCTTTGCGACATCCGCTGCGGCGACCGGCCCGTCCATGTGGTGCACGTCCATGTAAAGCGGCACGACAGCCCTCCCGGGTTCGTTGGTGTTCGAACGCTACGCCGAAACGGCCTCGGCGGCGAGAACCTCGGCGTTCGGATTTCGCGGTGTAGCGGTGACGTGCTCGAGCAGGAACAGGACCAGCACACCGCCGATCGTCAACAGCACGGCGCCGATCCGCCAGGACAGCACGTAGCCGCTTGTCGCCGCCGCTCCGGGCGCGACCCCGTGGTGGATCTGACTCGCAGCGTGCCGCAAGGCGACCGTCACGAGGCAGGACAGCCCGATCGCTCCGCCCACCTGCTGCATCGCGTTCTGCACGCCGGAGGCGAGCGAGGAGTCCTGGCCGGTCACCTCGTGCAGGGCGGCGTTGCCGATCGCGGGGAAGCAGATGCCGGAGAAGAAGCCGAGCACGATCATCCCCGGCAGCACGGCACTCGGGTAGGTCGAGTGCACGTCGATGCCGCTCGTGAGGAACAACCCAACGGCGCAGCCGAAGAAACCCGCCGCCAGCAACGGCTTGACCCCGAGACGTGGCATCAGCGCGGTGCCCAGGCCGATGCCGGCACCGATGCTGAAGCCGAAGGGAAGGTATGACAGCCCTCCCTTGAGCGGTGACCAGCCGAGGATCTGCTGCTCGAACAGCGTGAGCAGGAAGAAGTAGCTGAAGAACGACGAGGAGAAGAACAGCGTTACGAAGTTGGTGACGACCCTGGTCCGGTTGGCGAAGAACGATAGGGGGATCAGCGGCGACGACGAGTTCGCCTCGATCCAGACCATGAGGAGCAGCAGGGCAACACCGCCGAGGAGCGGGATCAGCACCTGTCGGCTCCCCCACTGGTGCGAGGCTGCCTGCAGCAGCCCGTCGACCACCGCGATGAGACCACCGGTGCCGGTGATCGCGCCGGCGTAGTCCGGACGTGCGCTCACCCGCACCATGCGGCTCTCGGACACCAGCCGCGGGACCAGCAGCAGGGCGAGCAGCGCGACCGGCAGGTTGACGAAGAAGATCCACCGCCACGACGCCAGGTCGGTCAGCACTCCGGAGATCACCGTGCCCGACGTGCCGCCGAGGCCGGCGATGCCGCCCCAGATGCCCAGCGCCTTCATCCGCTCGCGCGGGTCGGGGAACAGCAGCGCGATCAGGCCCAGCGACGCCGGCGCCGCCAGGGCCTCGCCCAGACCCTGCACGAACCGGGACGTCACGAGCATCGCAGGGTTGACGGCAGCACCGCAGGTGGCGGACGCGACCGCGAACAGGGCAACGCCGATGAGGAACAGCCGCCGCCGCCCCAGGATGTCGGCCATCCGACCGCCGAGCAGCAGGAACCCGCCTGCCATCAGCACATAACCGTTGACGACCCAGGCCAGCCCGGGCCGGGAGAAGCCCAGGTCGTGCTGGATGCGCGGCAGCGCGACGTTCACGACGGTGACGTCCAGGATCAGCATGAACTGGATGAGCGCCAGCACCGCGAGCGCTTTCCACCGCCGCGGGTCCGCGACCTGGTCGGTGGGTGGGAAAGAAGCGGGCGTGGAAGACATGAACGTCCCTTCGGGGTCTGCCGCAGCCTGTCAGAGTGGTCCGACAGTTCTCGTCAGGGTTGACGTCCGAGCGGGCCTGACCTCATCGTTGACGCGGCCACGAACCGGGCGCACGCTCTCCCGGCGGGTCACCTAGGGGGCACGCATGACGACGACCGTTCCGGACGAATCGACCGCGATCGACCTGACGACGCAGGTGGATGAGCTGGCCGGCCGACTGCTCGAAGCCGGTGTCGGTGCGCTGGAGCTCTTCACGATCGCCATCGGGGATGCCCTCGGCCTCTATCGCGCTGTGGGCGAGTCGCCGTCGAGCACGGCAGCCGAGCTGGCCGAACGCCTGAGTCTCGACCTGCGGTACGTCACGGAGTGGTGTGACCAGCAGGCGATTGCCGGCCTGCTGCTCGCCTCGTCGGACCCACGACGATTCACCCTGGCGCCAGGCGTGACCGAGGTCCTCGTCGATCCGCTCAGCCCGGCCTATCTGGCCCCGGTGGCCCGGTTCCCGGGCTGCGTGGGTGACGTGTTGCCCGCGTTGATCGACGGTTTCCGGACCGGGGCCGGGGTGCCCTACGCCGACTACGGGCCGGCCGCGGTCGCGGCTCAGGCTGCCATCAACCGGCCCTCCTTCGTCCACGCGCTCGCCCAGGAGTGGGTGCCCGCGATCCCCGGCCTCGAGGCCCGGCTGCAGGACACCAGCCGACCCGCGGTCGTCGCCGACATCGGCTGCGGCGCCGGCTGGGCGACGATCGCGCTGGCCGCTGCCTATCCGGCGATCTCGGCGTACGGGTTCGACGCGGACGCCGCCTCCATCGAACAAGCCCGCGCCAACGCCGCGGAGGCAGGCGCAGGCGACCGCCTCCGCTTCGAGCTGGTCGACGGTGCCCCGCCGGTCGACGGCATCGACGTGGCGTTCTTCTTCGAGTGCCTGCACGACATGGCGCACCCGACCGACGT
Organism: Frankiaceae bacterium; assembly: GCA_030840545.1. Classification (GTDB taxonomy): domain Bacteria; phylum Actinomycetota; class Actinomycetes; order JAFAQI01; family JAFAQI01; genus JAFAQI01. The sequence continues at coordinate 7,684 of JAVEEH010000136.1, forward strand.
GCTGCGGCAGCTGCGCGCCAGCCTCGCCGACGACGGGTGCGTGATCGTGATGGACGAGCGGGCGGCGGATGACTTCACGGCACCAGGCGACCTCATCGAGCGTTACCTCGCGAGCTCGAGCGTGACCTGGTGTCTGCCCCAGAGCCGGACCGACGCCGACTCGGAGGCGCTGGGAACGCTGCTGCGCCCGGCGACCATGACCCGAATCGCGGCCGACGCCGGCTACGCGTCATGCGAGATCGTGGCCATCGAGCACCCGGTCTGGAGGTTCTACCGCCTCGAGCGATGAGTTCGGTGTCGCACGGTCGTCCTACGGTGGGCGGGCAAGGCCCGGCAACGAGCGACGAGAGGCAGGCGACGGATGAGCAGCGTGCGGGTGCTGGTCGGGACGCGCAAGGGCGCGTTCGTGCTGACTTCGGACGGCAAGCGGACCGACTGGAAGGTCGAGGGGCCACACTTCGGCGGCTGGGAGATCTATCACCTGAAGGGCTCCCCCGCCGACCCCGACCGGATCTATGCGGCCCAGTCGACCGGCTGGTTCGGGCAGCTCATCCAGCGCTCGGATGACGGCGGCGCGACGTGGCGGCCGGTCGGCAACGAGTTCGTCTACGACGGCGTCCCCGGCACCCACCAGTGGTACGACGGCACCCCACACCCCTGGGAGTTCGCCCGGGTCTGGCATCTCGAGCCGTCGCTCACCGATCCCGACGTCGTCCATGCCGGCGTCGAGGACGCGGCGTTGTTCAAGACGGTCGACGGGGGTCAGTCCTGGCACGAGCTGCCCGGGTTGCGCGAGCACGGCTCGGGCCCGCACTGGCAGCCAGGCGCCGGCGGCATGTGCCTGCACACGATCCTGCTCGACCCGACCAACTCCGAGCGGATGTTCATCGCGATCTCCGCAGCCGGGGCGTTCCGCACCGACGACGGCGGCAAGACCTGGCAGCCGATCAACCGCGGCTTGAAGTCCGGCGAGATCCCGCAGCAGGAGGCCGAGGTCGGCCACTGCGTGCACCGCATCGCGCTGCATCCGTCCAACCCGCAGACGC
>JAVEEH010000002.1 GCA_030840545.1 Frankiaceae bacterium
GGCGCCTCAGCTGCGGGTGCCGCCGCCGGTGCGGCGTCGCCCTGGAGCAGCTCGCGTTCCCAGTCGGCCAACGGTTCGTCGGCGCCGAGCGCGCCCGGCTCCGGCTTCTCCTCGCCCGCTGCCGCTCCGGCGCGCGCGATGAGGCCTTCGGCCACGGCATCGGCGATGACGCGCGTGAGCGTGCTCACGGCCCGGATGGCGTCGTCGTTGCCCGGGATCGGGTAGTCGACCTCGTCCGGGTCGCAGTTGGTGTCGAGGATCGCGATCACCGGGATGTTGAGCTTGCGTGCCTCGGCGATCGCGATGTGCTCTTTCTTGGTGTCGACGATCCACACCGCGCTCGGGATCTTCTGCATGTCACGGATGCCGCCGAGGGTGCGGTCGAGCTTCTCGCGCTCGCGGGAGAGCACGAGAGCCTCCTTCTTCGTCGTCACGTGTGCGCCACCGGTCTGCTCGAGCACCTCGAGCTCCTTCAGCCGCTGGAGCCGCTTGTAGACCGTGGAGAAGTTGGTGAGCATGCCGCCGAGCCAGCGCTGGTTGACGTAGGGCATGCCGACGCGCGTCGCCTGCTCGGCGATGGCGTCCTGCGCCTGCTTCTTGGTGCCGACGAACATGATCGAGCCGCCGTGCGCGACGGTCTCCTTGACGAAGTCGTAGGCGTTGTCGATGTAGGACAGCGACTGCTGCAGGTCGATGATGTAGATGCCGTTGCGCTCGGTGAAGATGAATCGCTTCATCTTGGGGTTCCACCGACGGGTCTGATGCCCGAAGTGGACGCCGCTCTCGAGCAGCTGGCGCATCGTGACGACGGCCATGGTCGTGCTCCTCTCGCGCACCGTCGGCTCCCGCCGGGCGGCGCGCCCGGTTGTCCCGCGACGACCGGCTGGTCATCGCGCCTGACGTCTCCGACGCTCCGGACCCCGGAGGGACCGGCCGGTGCGCCCCGCCTGCATGACGTGCCAGGCGGCCAGGAGACGTGCGAAGTCGGTCCGCTTTCGCGAACCGCTGTCCACAGTGTACGTCGGGTTCCACATCCCGGCCGGTGCGCACGGCCCGAGGCCGCCGCGGCAGCGACGCTGCCCCGATGCGCCGGTTCCTCGTCCTGTTCGTCACGCTAGCCGCTGTCGCCGTCGCGCCGGGCCCGGCGCGGGCTGCCGGTTGGGGCTGGCCGCTGCCGGCGCCGCACCAGGTCGTGCGGGGCTTCGACCCGCCGGCCGAGCCGTGGCTGTCCGGTCACCGCGGGGTCGATCTCGCCGGCCGGCCGGGCGAGACGGTGCGCTCGGCGGGCGCCGGGCTCGTGGTGTTCGCCGGCCGGGTAGCCGGGGTTCCGGTCGTCTCGGTCCGCCATCCGGGCGGTCTCCTGACCACCTACGAGCCCACCCAGCCCGCGGTCGGGGCGGGCGAGCGGGTCGCGCTGGGCCAGCGCATCGGCTGGCTGGCCCGCGGCGGCGGTCACTGCTCGCCCCGCGCCTGCCTGCACTGGGGGCTGCGCCGGGGGTCGGTCTACCTCGACCCGCTGACGCTGCTCGGGCTCGGCGGGGTCCGGCTGTTGCCGCTAGCCCATCCCGGCAGCTGGGTGCTGCCGGGGGCGAGCGGCGTCTCGGTGGGAGCCGGGTCGGCTGTGGCGGGAGCTCTGCTGGTCAGCCGGCGGCGACGAAGCTCACGTCGGCGGCCTGCGCCCAACCGGTCAGCGTGTCGACGGTCACCGGCGCCGTCCACGCGGTGAACCATCCATCGGGGGTGACGGTCCACACGTAGGGCCCGCTCCAGGCCTCGCCGGCCCCGGTCGAGTAGCCGAGTGCGTCGCCGGTGAGCACGGTGTAAGCCGACCCATCGCTCCAGCTACGCGGGCTCGTGAACGTCTCGTCAGCGGGGTGCGACGTGGCGGGGCCATCGGGCGTCGCGGTGGGCCGGGGACCGTCCGGCAGTCCCGCTTCGAGCGGATAGTCGAGCTTGTACCGCTCGACGACGACCTGCGTTCCGTCGGCGCGGGTGGCCCAGATGACCGAGTGTCCGCGCTGGCCGCCGTCCGCTGAGTCAGAGCGGTTGATCGTCAGGGCGCCCGGCACCCCCGCACGCAGATCGGACTCGAGTTGCTGCAGGTCAGCGGTCACTGGCGCCGGGCTCGCGACCGAGTTGGCGGTCGGGCTGGGCGACGGATGCGCGGCCACGTAGGCGTCGAACTGCTGCGGCGTGAGGAGCCAATCCGCGCCCGAGCCCTGCGAGCCCGTCGCCGGTGGCAAGACCCGGACCCGGTCAGCGCCGGGAGACAGCGCGTGCAAGGCGATGCCTGCACCGACGCTCACCACGGCCAGCCCGGCGACAGCCGCGCCCACCCGGCCGGCGCGCCGGGACCGCGCCGCGCGGCGGACCCGTCGGACCGGGTCAGACCATTCCGGGCCGGCCCAGCGGGGGTCGTCATGGGCGGCCCCCATGGCGTCGTGCAGCCGTCGCTCGATCAGGTCGTCGTGAGTCATGTGCCTGCCTCCACGTAGTTGGCGGGAGTGCCGTCCGGGGCACCGAGCACCGCGCGCAGCGTCCGCATGGCCTTGGCCGCCTGGCTCTTCACCGTGCCGGGCGCGCAGCCGAGCGTCTCGGCGATCTCGGCCTCGGAGAGTCCGGCGTAATAGCGCAGGACCACGACCGCGCGCTGCCGCGGCGGCAACGCGGCGAGCCCACGCGCGAGCTGGTCCTGGTCGTCGTACGTCGACTCGGCGTCGCCGCGGGCGGCAACGTCGAAGCCGGCCGGCAACAACGACTCACCGCGTCCGCGTCGCCACCACGAGACGTGCGTGTTGACCATCACCCGGCGCACGTAGGCGACGGGCTGCTCGTGATCGATGGAACGCCAGCGCCGCATCGTCTTCACGAGCGCGGTCTGGACGAGGTCGTCGGCGCGATGCCGGTCGCCGGTCAGCACCACGCCGAAACGCAGCAGACCCGGCAGCGCGGCGACGACGAACTCCTCGAAGTCCTCCTGCGCGCGACGCACGACTTCCTCCACGTCACCTCAACCCCGTGGCAGGAGCGTCGGTTGCCCTCGACGCCGGACTTTCTCAGTCGCGCTGATCGGCCAGCTTGCCCCGGAGCTGGAGCACGGCTTTCGTGTGCATCTGGCAGATGCGGCTCTCGGTCACACCGAGCACCTGGCCGATCTCGGCGAGGGTGAGGCCTTCGTAGTAGTAGAGCGTGACGACGATCTTCTCGCGCTCCGGCAACGTGTTGATGGCCCGGGCAAGCAGGTACTTCGTCTCCTCGGTCTCGAAGGCCTGGACCGGGTCCTCAGCCTTCGTGTCCTCGAGGGTGTCGACGAGTGAGAGCTTGTCGCCGCGCTCGCCGCCGACGTTGAGCAATTCGTCGAGCGCGATCACGTTGACGAACGACACCTGGCTGAAGATGGTGTGCAGGTCGTCGAGGCTGATGCCGAGCTCCTCGGCGACCTCGGGCTCGGTGGGAGTGCGGTGCAGCCGTGTCTCGAGCGCGCTGTAGGCACGTTCGACCTCGCGAGCCTTGTAGCGCACCGAGCGTGGAATCCAGTCGATCGCGCGCAGCTCATCGATGATGGCGCCCTTGATGCGGCTGATCGCGTAGGTCTCGAACTTGATCGCCCGGCTGATGTCGAACTTCTCGATCGCGTCGATCAGCCCGAAGATGCCGTAGGAGACGAGGTCGGCCTGCTCGATGTTGGGCGGGAGCCCGACCCCGACGCGACCGGCGACGTACTTCACCAACGGCGAGTAGTGCAGGATCAGACGTTCGCGCAGCCGCGGGTCGGCGCTTCCCTTGAACTCGCGCCACAACGCCGCGATCGCAGCCTCGATGGCTTCCTTCTCGGCCTTGGGGTCCGGCGCGGGCTCGGGCTCAGGCTCGACCTCGGTCAGCACGGCCGCTCGATCGGGCGCGTCCGGTGAGGCGGCGGGCGAGACGCCCGCAGCAGCGCCCGCCGAGTCACGCTCGGGGGTGCGCCCGCTCATAGGTGGCTCTCAGTCGCTCGATGGACACGTGTGTGTAGATCTGCGTCGTTGCGAGCGTAGCGTGACCGAGCAGTTCCTGAACGGTCCTCAGGTCGGCTCCCCCTTCGAGCAGGTGTGTGGCGGCGCTGTGGCGCAGCCCGTGCGGGCCCAGGTCAGGCAGCCCCGGAAGCGCCGATAGGCGCTCGTGGACCGCCCGGCGGGCCGTGCGGGGGTCCAGGCGCCGACCGCGAGCCCCGAGCAGCAGGGCCGGGCCGCTGTCGGCCACTGCCCAGGCCGACCGCCCCCGGCTCAGCCAGGCGTCGACCGCCCGCACGGCCGGAATGCCGATCGGCACCACCCGCTCCTTGCTGCCCTTGCCGAAGACCCGGACCGTACGCCGCTCACGGTCGACGTCGTCGATGTCCAGGCCACACAGCTCGCTGACCCGCGCCCCGCTGGCGTAGAGCAGCTCCAGC
>JAVEEH010000016.1 GCA_030840545.1 Frankiaceae bacterium
CGCGCACCTCGGGGTGCCGAAGATCTCGACGGGGGACATCTTTCGCGCCAACGTGAGCCAGGGCACGCCGCTGGGTCAGGAGGCGCGCAAGTACATGGACGCCGGCGACCTCGTCCCGGACGAGATCACCATCGGCATGGTCCGCGACCGGCTGGCGGAGGAGGACGCGCGCAACGGGTTCCTGCTCGACGGCTTTCCGCGCACCGTCCCTCAGTCGGTCGCGTTCGACGAGACGCTCGAAAAAGCCGGCACGCCGCTCGACGTCGTGCTCGAGCTGGTCGTGGACGACGACGAGGTCGTGCGGCGGCTCTCCGGCCGGCGTACCTGCCGCAACTGCGGGCACATCTGGCACCTGGACTTCGACCCGCCGTCGACCGAGGACGTCTGCGACATCTGCGGCGGCGAGCTGTTCCAGCGTGACGACGACAAGCCCGCGACCATCCGGCACCGGCTGGAGGTCTACTACGACCAGACCTCGCCACTGGTGGGCTACTACGCCGAGCGGGGCATCCTCGTGGGTCTGGACGCCATGGGCCCCGTGGACGACGTCACCGACCGGGCGATCGCCGCCCTGCGTTCCTACAGCAAGTAAGAGGTACAAAGGAAGCATGATCCAGATCAAGACCGACGCGGAGATCGCGTTGATGCGTCAGGCCGGCCTCGTCGTCGGGCGGACCTTGGAGAAGCTGCGGGCCGCGGTGGCGCCGGGCATGACGACCGCCGACCTCGACGCGATCGCCGAGGAGAGCATCCGCGGTGAGGGCGCGATCCCGTCGTTCCAGGGCTATCGGGGGTTCCCCGCCTGCATCTGCACGTCCGTCAACAGCGAGATCGTCCACGGGATCCCCTCGGCCAAAGCCGTGATCCGTTCCGGCGACGTCATCTCGATCGACTGCGGGGCCATCGTCGAGGGCTACCACGGCGATGCCGCAGTGACCGTGCCTGTGGGCGACGTCCAGCCGGACCGGCTCGAGCTGCTCCGGGTCACCGAGGAGTCGCTGTGGCGTGGCATCGCCGCGGCCAGCCTGGGCGGCCGGCTGATCGACATCTCCCGGTCGATCGAGTCCTACATCCGCTCCCAGCCGCATCCACGCGCCGCCGCGGGGGGCTCCTGGGGGATCGTCGAGGAGTACGTCGGGCACGGCATCGGCACCGAGATGCACCAGGACCCGCAGGTCTACAACTACGTCGGACGCCGGATGGCCAAGGGCCCGGAGCTCGTGCGCGGCCTGGCGCTCGCGGTCGAGCCCATGGTCAACCTGGGCAGCCGCGCCACCAGGGTGCTCGAGGACGGCTGGACGGTCGTCACTCAGGACGGCGCTCCCTCCGCCCACTTCGAGCACACGTTCACGCTCACCGAGCGTGGCCCCTGGGTCCTGACCGCCGTTGACGGCGGCGAGGCCCGCCTCTCCGCGCTCGGAGCGCTCCAGGCGGCCGGCTGACGCGCATTTTGAGCCTGAGCCACGCTGCCGTAGACTTTCCCGTTGGCCCACCTGGGCCGGGAACAGTCACGCCTAGACACGAAATCCGGAGGACATGCCGAAGAAGGAAGGCGCCATCGAGATCGAGGGGCGCGTCGTCGAGCCGTTGCCGAACGCCATGTTCCGCGTCGAGCTCGCCAACGGGCACCGGGTGCTGGCGCACATCAGCGGCAAGATGCGGCAGCACTACATCCGCATCCTTCCCGAGGACCGGGTCGTCGTGGAGCTCTCGCCCTACGACCTGTCCCGCGGTCGCATCGTCTACCGGTACAAGTAGGAGAGCAGCACCGTGAAGGTCAAGCCGAGCGTCAAGAAGATCTGTGACAAGTGCAAGGTGATTCGCCGTCACGGGCGGGTCATGGTGATCTGCGAGAACCTGCGCCACAAACAGCGTCAGGGCTAGCACCTCACCAACAGATAGCGCGCACCAACCGCGTCGTACGAGATCTGTACGACGCGGCCACCCCCGGCGCGGAGGCCGGGGCCCATCCGGGCTGATGGGACGGTGACGCGGACGACCTCCGCTGATGAAGGGAACCAGCCCGGATGGCACGCCTTGCCGGCGTCGACCTCCCCCGCGAGAAGCGGTTGGAGATCGCGCTCACCTACATTTTCGGTGTCGGTCGCACCCGCGCCCGGGAGACGTTGAAGCAGACCGGCGTCAACGGCGACCAGCGGGTCCGGGAGCTCAGCGACGACGACCTCGTCAAGCTGCGCGACTGGATCGAGGCCAACTACCGCGTCGAGGGTGACCTCCGCCGCGAGGTGGCCTCGGACATCCGCCGCAAGATCGAGATCGGCTGCTACCAGGGGATCCGCCACCGTCGCGGCCTGCCGGTGCGCGGTCAGCGAACGCACACCAACGCCCGCACCAGGAAGGGCCCCCGTAAGACCGTGGCCGGCAAGAAGAAGGTAGGGAAGAAGTAATGCCCCCCGCACAGAAGCGCGCGGCCGCGAAGAAGGTGCGGCGCAAGGAGAAGAAGAACGTCGCCCACGGGCACGCTCACATCAAGAGCACGTTCAACAACACCATCGTGTCGATCACCGACCCGATGGGCAACGTCATTGCCTGGGCCAGCGCCGGCCAGGTCGGTTTCAAGGGCTCCCGCAAGTCGACGCCGTTCGCCGCGCAGATGGCTGCCGAGGCAGCGGCCCGGCGGGCGCAGGAGCACGGCATGCGCAAGGTCGACGTCTTCGTCAAGGGTCCGGGCTCGGGCCGGGAGACCGCGATCCGGTCGCTGCAGGCGACCGGCTTGGAGGTCGGCACGATTTCCGACGTCACGCCAGTTCCCCACAACGGTTGCCGCCCACCGAAGCGGCGGAGAGTCTGAGATGGCGAGATACACAGGTGCGGACTGCAAGAGGTGCCGCCGCGAGAAGATGAAGCTGTTCCTCAAGGGCAGCAAGTGCGAGTCGCCGAAGTGCCCCATCGAGATCCGGCCCTACCCGCCGGGCGAGCATGGCCGTGGCCGCACCAAGGACAGCGAGTACCTCCTGCAGATGCGCGAGAAGCAGAAGTGCGCCCGCATCTACGGCGTGCTGGAGAAGCAGTTCCGGCGCTATTACGAGGAGGCCAACCGGCTGCCCGGCAAGACCGGTGAAAACCTGCTGCAGCTGCTCGAGCGACGCCTCGACAACGTGGTCTACCGGGCCGGGTTCGCGCACAGCCGCGACATGGCCCGTCAGCTCGTCAAGCACGGCCACTTCATCGTCAACGGCCACAAGGTCGACATCCCGTCGTTCCTCGTGAGCGAGAGCGACATCATCGAGGTGCGGCCCAAGAGTGTCGAGATGACGCCGTTCGTCATCGCCCGGGCCGAAGCCGGCAGCCGTCCGGTGCCCGCCTGGATCGAGGTCATCTCCAACCGGATGCGCATCCTCGTGCACTCCTTCCCGGCCCGGCAGATCATCGACACGCAAGTCCAGGAGCAGCTGATCGTGGAGTTGTATTCGAAGTAGGCACCACCAGCACCACCTAGTGAGCGATCAAATAGCGGTTCGCTCCTGACAGGAAGGCAAGACCTTGCTCATCGCACAGCGCCCCACCCTCACCGAAGACCCGATCAACGACACCCGGTCCCGGTTCGTCATCGAGCCGCTCGAGCCGGGCTTCGGCTACACGCTCGGCAACTCGCTGCGCCGCACGCTCCTGTCGAGCATCCCTGGCGCGTCCGTGACGTCGATCCGCATCGCCGACGTGCTGCACGAGTTCTCCACCGTCGCCGGCGTCAAGGAAGACGTCACCGACATGATCCTCAACATCAAGAGTCTCGTCGTCTCCAGCGAGCACGACGAGCCCGTGGTGATGTACCTGCGCAAGCAGGGTCCCGGCGCCGTCACCGCTGCTGACATCGCCCCCCCGGCCGGCGTCGAGATCCACAACGCGGACCTTCACCTCGCGACGCTCAACGGCAAGGGCAAGCTCGAGATCGAGTTCACGGTCGAACGTGGTCGCGGCTATGTCTCCGCCGTCCAGAACAAGCAGCCGGGCCAGCCGATCGGTGTCGTGCCGATCGACTCGATCTACTCGCCGGTGCTGAAGGTGACCTACAAGGTCGAGGCGACCCGGGTCGAGCAGCGCACCGACTTCGACCGTCTCATCGTCGACGTCGAGACCAAGCCGTCGATGACGCCGCGCACCGCGCTCGCCTCTGCCGGCCACACCCTGGTCGAGCTGTTCGGCCTCGCCCGTGAGCTCGACGAGGCGGCTGAGGGCATCGAGATCGGCCCGTCGCCGACCGACGCGCAGCTCATGGCGGACCTTGCGCTGCCGATCGAGGAGCTCGACCTCACCGTCCGCTCCTACAACTGCCTCAAGCGGGAGGGCATCCACTCGGTGGGTGAGCTCGTCTCGCGCAGCGAGGCGGACCTCATGGACATCCGCAACTTCGGGGCCAAGTCGATCGACGAGGTCAAGGGCAAGCTGCACTCCATGGGCCTCGCGCTCAAGGACAGCCCGCCCGGTTTCGACCCGTCGACGGTGATCGGCGCTTACGGCGACGAGGGCTTCGACGAGGGCGACGCCGGTTTCGCCGAGACCGAGCAGTACTGACCAGCGCAACCACCCCGAATAAGGAACTCAAGTGCCAACTCCAACGAAGGGCCCGCGACTCGGCAGCGGTCCGGCGCACGAACGGCTGATGCTGGCCAATCTCGCCACCGCGTTGTTCGAGCACGGCCAGATCACCACGACCGAGGCGAAGGCCAAGCGGCTCCGGCCGCTGGCCGAGCGTCTCATCACGTTCGCCAAGCGCGGGGACATCCACGCCCGGCGGCGGGTGCTGACCGTGGTCCGGGACAAGACGGTCGTGCACGAGCTCTTCGCGGAGATCGGCCCGCGCTATGCAGAGCGGGCCGGCGGCTACACCCGGATCACGAAGATCGGTCCCCGCAAGGGCGACAACGCGCCGATGGCCGTGATCGAGCTGGTCGAGGGCCGCACGCTGGCCCAGGAGGCGGTCCAGGAGGCCGACCGCGCGCGCAGCACCCGCTTCGCCCGGCGCCGGCGTCCGACCGGTGCGACGGCGGAGGCGGCGGCCGAGCTCGCCGGCGAGAGCGAGACGGCTGCCAGCGTTGCCGCCGAGGCAGATGCCGCCGACGCGGCGGACGCGGCGTCGGTCGAGGAAGCCGCTACTGACGCCGACGCGACCGGGGTGGACGAGCCCGTCGCCGAGCCGGAGCCTGTCGACGCCCCCGTGGCTGACGCGGAGACCGCGCCGGTGGCCGAGGAGCCGGTCGCCGAGGAGCCGGTGGCTGAGGAGCCGGTCGCCGAGGTGCCGGCAACCGAAGCCGCAGCGGACGAGACAGAGGGCGAAGCCGACAAGGCGTGACGCGGCGCTATCGCCTCGACCTCGCCTACGACGGCACGGAGTTCTCCGGCTGGGCGCGTCAGCCCGGCCGACGCACGGTCGAGCAGTCGCTGGCCGATGCGCTCGCGCGGGTGTTGCGGCTGCCGCAACCGCCGGCGCTGACCGTTGCCGGCCGGACCGATGCCGGCGTGCACGCGACCGGGCAGGTGGTGCACGTCGAGCTCGCCGATGACGTCGAGCCCGCCGCGCTGATGCGGCGGCTGAGCGGTGTGCTGCCGGCCGATGTCGTGGTCAAGAAGGTCGCGGTTGCGCCGCCGGACTTCGATGCGCGGTTCGCTGCGACCGGCCGGCACTACCGCTACCGGGTCACCGACGGCGTCCCCGATCCACTGCGCCGACGTGACACCCTCGCCTGGCCGCGTTCGCTCGACGTCGACTCGATGAATCGCGCATCGGCCGAGCTCACGGGCACGCACGACTTCGCGGCGTACTGTCGTCCCCGGGAAGGCGCGACGACCGTACGCACGCTGCACGTGCTCACGGCAATGCGGGACGAGGTGGGGGTCATCACCGTGGAGGCGCGCGCAGATGCCTTCTGTCACAACCAGGTGCGCAGCATGGTGGGTGCACTGCTTGCCGTCGGCGACGGCCGCCGGCCGGTGCTCTGGCCGCGAGAGGTGCTCGACGCCGCTGTGCGCGACAGCGCCGTCACCGTTGCTCCGGCGCACGGGTTGACCCTCGTTGCGGTTGACTACCCGCCGGAGGACCAGCTTGCTGCCCGCACCGTCACCACCCGCTCCCGCCGCGACCGATGAAGGTCCGTGTCGTCACCGATCCCGACCAGCTGGTCGCCCTTGGGCCGGCCTGGGCTGAGCTCGCCGACGCGGCCGACGTGCCTGTCTACGCCGCACCGTTCTGGGCTCTCACCTGGTGGCGTCATCTGGGCCGCGGCGCGCTCGCCGTCCGCGTCGTCGAGGACTCGGCCGGGCTGGTGGCTGTCCTCGCGCTGCACGGCCGGACGCGCGCCGGACGCGAGCTGTTGCGCTTCTTCGGCGACGACTTCGGTTCTGTCAGTTGCACCGTCGTCGCCCCGACCCAGCGGGAAGCCGGCTCCGTGCTCTGGGACGAGCTCTTGAGTGTCCCCGGGCGCGTGGTCGACCTCCGCCGGCACCGACTCTCGGGGCCAGGTCTCGATGCGCTGTGGCGGTCACCTGGTCGGCACTGGTCGGCACAGGTCGACAACGTCTGCCCGGTCATCGCAGCCGCCGATCCCGACGAGTTCCTGCGCGGGCGGGGAAGCCGGTTGCGACGGGTGCTGACGCGCGCGCCCAAGCTGGCCGCCGCCGACGGGCTCGACGTCGAGCGTGCGGTGCACACCGATTTCGGCGACGTCGAACGCCTGCTTCCCGAGATGCAAACCGTCTGGGACGCGGCCGAGGCCGCCCATCCACGCACGCACTTCCTGGCCGGAGCGCACCGCGGCTTCACCCTCGACCTTCTCCGTACGTCGGCTGAGCAGGGCCGGCTCGCACTGTGCGTCACCCGGATCGGCGGCGAGCTCGCGGGTTGTGCCTTCGGCTACCGGGTGGGGCGCGTCTGGTACTACAGCGGACCGCGGTTCCACCCCGACCGGCAGCGCTACTCGCCCGGTCACCTGACCCTGCAGTCGCTCGTCGAGCATGCGCTCGGAGCCGGCGACAGCCTCGACCTCCTGCTCGGCGGCCAGGACTACAAGTGGCAGTGGAGCACTGGCAGCTACAGCGTTGCCAACGTCCTCGCCGCCTCGTCCCCCGGCGGCCTGCGCACTGCGAGCGCCGGACTTCGTGGACTGGAGTGGGCACAAGGGCGCGCCTGGCGCCTCCGCCGCAGGCTGCAACGCTCCGCGGACGGCGACACCTAGCCATGGGCGACGAGCCGAGCGTCGACCTGCGTCGGCAGACGACCGCGGCCAACGTCATCAGTGGCGGCCTCTGGACCGCCTTGGCCAACGGTCTCGCGCCGATCCTGCTGCTCCTGCAGTCCGTCGTCGCCGCTCGCTTCCTCGGGCCGACGCGGATGGGTCAGCAGAGCTTCATCGCCTGGGTCGAGCTGACGGCTTCCTTGGCGTTGTCAGCCGGCGCCGCCAACACGCTGTCGCGCTATCTCGGCGCCGAAGTCGCCGCCGGGCGCGGCGGTGAGATGCGGGCGGTGCTGCGCACCTTCACCCGCTTGCAGGTTGCCTCCGGGTTGCTACCCGCCGCCGTCCTTGCTCTCGTCGTGGCACCACGCGCGCCGACGGGACTTCGCGGCGCCTGGGTGCTCGCCGGAGTCTGCGCGGCCTTGCTCGTCGCGCAAGCGGTGCCCTCGACCGTTCTGGTCGCGCTGCAGCAGTGGCGCAAGCAAGCGGTCATCTCCGTGGTGACGGGAGTGCTCGCGACCGCCGGCACCGTCGTCGTGCTCGCGGCCGGCGGAGGCATCACCGGGATGTTCGCCGTCGAAGCGGTGGCGCTGGTCGGATCGGGGCTCTGGTCTGCGCGGGAAGCGCTCGCGCTGGTGCGCACGATGATGCCGCGCGCCCGGCCCGCCGGCGGACTGCTGGGCGAGGTCCTGCGCTACGCCGGCTTCGCCAGCGTGCAGAGCACGCTGGCCTACGTCGTGTGGCAACGATCCGAGTTCTTCTTCCTCGACCGCTACAGCAGCGCCCGGCAGATCGCGATGTACTCGATCGCCTTCGCAACGGTGCTCGGCCTGCAACGCCTGCCGGAGAGCCTGACCCAGACGCTGGTCCCCTCGTTGGCGGTGCTGATCGGTGCCGGCGAGCGCGAGCGCCTGGCGGTGGCGGTTTCCCGGTCGCTGCGGCTGCTGTGGACCGCGTCGGTGCCGCTTGTCGCCGGGCTGATGGCTGTCGGCCCGCTTGCGCTGCGGCTCATCTACGGCAACGACTACCGAGCGTCCGGACCCGTGCTGGTCATCCTCATCACCGTCCTGCCTGCCGTCCTGGTAGCCCGGGTCGCAGGCGCCGTGCTGCATGCGGCCGGTCGGGTGCGCACCGTCCTGGCCTGTCTCGCCACCGCCGTCGTCGTCGACATCGCGCTGTGCGTGCTTCTCGTGCCCGCTCATGGCGCCCGCGGCGCGGCCGTCGCCAACATCGGTGCGCAAGGCTTGGCGACGGCTCTGGAGGTCGGCTACGCCCGGCGCATCGTCGGCCGCCTCCGCGTCAGCTGGTGGCGGATGCTCGCCGGCACGCTCGCGGCGGCAGCGTGTGGCGGCGTCGCCTATGCCGTCACGGTCGCGCTGCCGAACGTCGCCGGGCTGGTGATCGGCATCGTCGCGGGCGCCGTTGCCTACCTCGTCGCGTTTCTGCTGCTGCGACCGGTCGCCGACGAGGACCTCGAGTGGCTGGAAGGCATTGCCGGCGCTCGGCTCGGCGGCCGGGTGGGGTCCGTGCTGCGCCGGCTCCGGGAGGGTTTCGGGCGGGTTGCCCCGTCTTGATCGGCCAATCGGGTGACTCCAGGTGCAAGAACCACCCGGATCGGGCACACTCGTCACTCTTGGTAGTCATCGAAGGAGCGTGCTGCGTGCGAACCGGCCAGCGGGTCGTTCGCGCCCGGGTTGCGGCGGCAGTTGTCGCCGGGGTCCTGGCCGCGCCCCTCGCTGCCTCCGCACTCGCAACTCCCGCTCTTGCCGCGGCGCCGACGAGCGTCGTGGTCGCCGCCGTCGGCGACATCGCCTGCGACCCCGCTGACGCCAACGTCACCGGCAAGAACCTCACGAGCTGCCAGATGCAGGCGACGGCCAACACCGTCGTGTCGATGGCGCCGAACTACGTCTTGCCGCTCGGCGACACCCAGTACGCCAACGGTGTCGCGCAAGGCACCCAACCCACGCTGACGCAGTACACCAAGGGCTACGGCGCCTCCTGGGGCAAGCTCGAGTCGCGCATTCCCGGGGTCATCGTGCGTCCCGTCACGGGAAACCACGAGTACGGCGACTTCACCGAGACCGGCAAGCCGCCGCTCTCCTCCGGTTCCAACTACTACAGCTACTTCGGACCGTCCGGGCTCAACGAGCTGCCTGCGTCCGTCACCGGTCCGTCGAGTGCGTGGTACTCCTACGACATCCCCGTCGGCACCGGCTCCTGGCACGTCATCGCGCTGGACGCTGAGTGCACCGCGTTGCCCGCCGGCTCCGCAAGCGACGGATGCGGATTCGGGTCGCCGCAGGAGTCGTGGCTCGCCAACGACCTCGCCGCCAACGCCGGCAAATGTACCCTCGCCTACTTCCACCAGCCGCGGTTCGCCTGGGGCGACCACGACGACACGCGCTACGCCGCGATGTGGTCCGATCTCGTGCGGAGTCGCGCGACCGCGGTGCTCAACGGTCACGACCACTTCTACGAGCGTTTCGCGCCGATGGACGTCAACGGCAACCCGTCGACCTACGGTGTCGCGGAGTTCCTGGTCGGGACCGGCGGCCGCGACCTCGAAGCGTTCGACACGAGCATGCCCAAGCCGGCGGCTCTGCGGGCGAGCGATGCGACGCACTTCGGGGCCCTGAAGCTGACATTGCAGCAAGGCGCCATGAACTTCGCCTTCCAGACCACGGGCGGCACCACCGTCGACTCGGGGTCACTCGCCTGCAACGCCGCTCCGCCTGCCGGCGCCCCCGTGGTCTCGGCCGTCACCCCGATCTCCGGCCCGTCTGCCGGTGGCACCGCGCTCGCCGTCACCGGCAGCGGCTTCGTCACCGGCGCGACCGTCACCGTCGCCGGTGTCCCCGCGACCAACGTCTCGGTCACGTCCCCGACAACGCTCACCGCGGTCGCACCCGCGGGGATCACCACCGGCGACGTGAGTGTCAGCACGGCCAACGGCACCAGCGCGGCCCGGGTCGAGGACCAGTTCACACACACGTTCAACAACAACGGCTATGCCATCACTCTCGCCGCGACATCCACGCGGCCGGCGGTCAACGGCTCGGTGACTCTCACCGCCACGGCCAATCAGGACTTGGGGCCGACGCCTTACTTCTACTCGATCGTCGACACGACCACGGGTGTGCCCATCGCGCAGTCGGGGTCGGGGCGCGTGCTCACGGCAACGGTGTCGCAGAGCGCCGCGATCACCAAGCGCTACACAGCCCAGATCGATGTGCACGGTCACGGTCCGCTGCAGTCCGTGTCGGCTCCGCAGGTCGTGAGCTGGTCGACGCCTAACGCCAACGCTCCGCAGGTGACCTCGGTCTCGCCGATCTCCGGCCCGTCGACCGGCAGCACGACGGTGACGGTCAACGGCAGCGGATTCGTGGCCGGCGCGACTGTGTCGTTCGGCGGCGTCGCCGCGACCGCGGTAAACGTCACGTCGCCGTCGACGTTGACCGCCGCCGCACCGCCGATGGCTGCTGGGAGCGCCGGCACCGTTGATGTGACGGTGACAACCGCCAACGGCACGAGCGTCGTCAGCGCCGCAGACCAGTTCAGCTATGTGCTCGCCAGCAACGGCTTCGCCGTCACCCTCGCAGCCACCGACGCCAACCCGGCCGTCGGCGGGGCGGCGACGCTGACCGCGACGGCCAACCAGGACGTCGGTCCGACGCCCTACGGGTTGTCGATCGTCGACACCTCGACCGGGTCGGTGGTCGCGCACACCGGCTCGGGCACCACGGTCCGGGCGACGGTCAGCCAGACGCTGGCAATGAGCCGTCGTTACGTCGCCCAGATCGACAAGTCGAGTGCTCCGCCGCTGCAAGCATCGTCCACGCCAGTGGTCGTCACCTGGAGCGGCGCCGCCCCGGCCGGCAGCGCCCCGACGGTCACGGCCGTCGCTCCGGTGTCCGGTCCCTCTCAGGGCAACACGACGGCGACCATCACCGGCACCGGTTTCAGTCCGGACGCGTGGGTCTCCTTCGGAAGCAAGGTCGCGCTGAGCGTGACCGTCGCATCGACCACTTCCCTCAGCGTGACCGTGCCACCCGGGGAATCGACCGTGCACGCCGTTGTGTCGACGCGCACCGGCAGCAGCGCCAAGACGGTGGACGACGACTACACCTACACCGCGTCCTACAACGGCTACTCCGTGACGCTGTCGGCGAGCACGACCAACCCAGCCGCCGGGGGCGCAGTGACGCTGACCGCTGTCGCCAACCAGGACCTGCGTCCGACGCCTTACACGTTCGAGATCTTCGACGCGACGACCGGCGAGATCGTGGCCCACGCCGGCGGTGGGACAACCCTCACGGTGACGGTCTCCTCGGCCCAAGCGGCGAAGCGTCGCTACGTCGCCCAGATCGACGACATGGGGGCCGCGCCGATCCAGGCGACGTCCAGCCCGCAGATCATCCGCTGGACCTGAGCGCATAACGGCGCTCCGTCCGCCAGCCGCGCCATCGATGGTCGACGGCGAGGTGCAATTCATCGACGCGCACCGTCACGGGCAGCAGGTCCTCGAGTCGCGCCCCGGCCGGCAGCTCGCCCCGGCGCAGTGTCACGTGCGGAATGACGTCCGGGAACTCCCCGCCGTAGGGCGGGCACTCCGGCCAGCGCCCGGCGACTGACCGGGTGAGAGCGACGAACGGCGCCGGGTCCTCGGGTGCCAGATAGATGACGTCGGGAAACGACCCGATCCGGTCGAACCGTGCTGTGAACGCCGCAGTGCCCGCAGCCAAACGCCGCAGCTCGCGGTCGGTGCTCTCGTCCAGCCGGTCGATCGGCAGGAACGGCCAGACGATCGTCACGTGTGCCGGCTGCTCGCGTCGCACGAACCGCCGTGGCCGGGTCCCCGCGCGTCGCTGCAGCGGCACCGCAGCCAGTGCCGGCACGAGCAGCGCTGTCGTGCCACTCACGTCAAGTCCGGATCTGCACTGTTCAAGAGCCGCATCGCCTCGTGGTCCTCGGGCCGCCACTCATACCCGGTCCGGGCCGCGCGCTGAGCGGTGACGGACAGGCACGTGACCGCCCGCCCGGCGACCCGTCCGGTTGTCTGCCAGGACTCGTCGAACGGTGCCCGGCCACCGAGTGGCAGGACGTCGACGGCGCGTCCACGGGCGCCGCGCCACACCCAGCGGCGGGACAGCGCCACCCCGGCCGCGGTGCTGCGTTGACGCAACGTGAAGCCGAGGGGTCGCAGCGCCGCTGCGACGACCTCCTCGTCGGTCTCCGCGGGCACCACGAGGTCGAGGTCTGCGTGTCGTCGGGTCCGGTGGCCGACCAGTGCGTCGACACCCCAGCCACCGGCGAGACATGCCTCGACTCCGGCGCGGTGGAGCCGGTCGAGCACGGCGAGGACCTGTGCCTCGTCCATGCCGGCCCATCGGGCCAGGAACCGGCGACCGCGGGTGGTTTCCTCGAGCGCCGCCCGGGACGGGCGCCGGGCCAGCCGCCCGACAGCCCCGACCTTGCCGGCCAGCCGACCGCGGCGGCGGGTGGGTTCACCGGTCAGCACCTTCCACAGCACCGTCGCGAGCCCATCGTCGCGGAACACCGGCACGCGGCGCAGGCACCACGGGTCGGTGCCGGCGCCGTTGCGCCCGAACTGCGTCGTGTAGGCCAGCCGGAACCCGGCCGCGACCGCGGCGTCGCGGACGTCGGCATCGTGCAGACCGTGCGGGTAGGCCATCGCGGCGAGGGGCCGCTGCAGCTCGCGGGCAAGGTCCTCGCGCGATCCGTCGAGCTGCGCACGGAGCTCGTCCGCCGGCAGCTCGGTCAGGGCCATGTGCCGGCGGGCGTGACCGCCGACGCCGACGCCGTCGGCCTCGATCACTCGTAGGCGGTCCCAGTCGGCCAGCGGTTCGTCGTCGACAGCCCACCCAGGAGTCGGATGGGCTCGGTGCCAGGCCGAGTCGGCCAGCCCTCCCACATCGGCGGTCGGCACGAACAGCTGGGCCTGCACGCCGGCAACGCGGAGCGGCTCGGTGCAGTCGAGGAAGCCGTCATCGGCGGTGACGACAAAGCGTCGGCGCGGCATCGGTGCCGCGTCGTGATGAATCGCATCGAGCTCGCCGGTCGTCATCGGCTGATAGCCGAGGCGCCGCAACAGCGCCATCTGCGCGGCGAACGCCGCGGGTGGCACGTCGATGAGCTCCTGGTCGGGTTTGTGGTCGTCGCTGATGCGGTGGTAGCTCAGCACGACGTAGGAGCGCGTCCATCGCCGCCATTCCGCAGCTGTCGACGCGGCGCGTGCACCGGCCCAGAAGGCGATGTCGGCAGCGAGACCGACTGCGCCCGCCGAACCGGTCACCGCAGCCCGGACGGCGAGCCGCCACAGCAGCCGGCGGGCGAGCAGGCGGCGGGCCAGCCGGGTCCGCCAGCCCGCTTCGGTCCACGACCCCAGCTGCAGCTCAGCCAACAACGAGGCGTCGTCGCGAACGACGCCGACGGACTCACGGCCGCGCCGGTGGCTGAGCGAGCAGAGCTCGCCGGCGCCGGCGAGGAGAGCCGGCTCGCCCCAGCTGAGGGTCATTCCTGCGCGCCGCGCCCGGATCGCCACGGCTTCCGCGGCGGCTGGTCCATCGCCCGACGCCGGTCGCAGACCTGCCGCCGCGGCGCCACTGACCGCGACGACGACCGCGTCGAACGGTCGTACGACGCACGGCCAGCTGCTGCGTCGGTGCACCGGCCGGGCCAACCACTCGCCGGTCGGCGACCCGGGCGGTCCTGCGACCGAGGTGAGCACGACCGACCGTTCGGCATCCATCTGGTGGCTCACCGCCGGGCTCCCGTGCGCGGCTCGAGCAGCCAGAGGGCGTCCCGCTCGACCGTGCTGACGACCGCGATGCCGTCGGCGCGCACGGCGTCAACGCCGGGCAGGACCCGAAGCGTGAAGGGTCCGGCGGCGTAGCGGAACTCCGGCTGCGGTTCGTAACGTGCAGGCAGTGGCCGGATCGACTCGCCACCGATCGTCGCCGCGACGTGCTCGGGCATCCGTGCCAGCACCGGGCGCGGGCTTTCGGACCGTTCGACACCGAGCAGGCCACCGAGGAAACCGGCTGCCGTCCGGACGGCCTCGCGCCGCCGTTGCCGGTCTCGCCCGCGCAGGCCGGTCAGCCAGCTCTGGCCGAGGCTGGCTGTGTAGCGGGCGGTCAGGCCGGCGTCACGACGGCGGCGGGCGACAGCACCTGCACCGTGACCGTAGGGGCGCCTCGACGCGAGATGCTCCGCCGACGTCTTGGTGGGGTGGAACACGACCGCGTCCGGAGTCCAGACGAGCGGATGTCCGCCGCGCAGCATCCGCACGATGACATCCGACTCCTCCCCGGCGCGGCCCGGCGCGGCTGCGCCGAGTGCGACGTCGAAGCCACCGATCGCTGACAAGAGCGGCCGGCGGAACACCATGTTGCCGCCGGTGCCCACCACCCACGGTGGTGTCGACGGACGACGGAACACTCGCGCCGCCTCGCCGCTCACTTCGCAGTAGGGGATGCCGTCCGTGTCGAGTGGCGCCACGGCGCCGAACACCCCGGCGGCGTACGGATGTTCGTCGAACGCGTGCAGCACCGCAGCCACCCAGCCGACGTCCACCGCCTCGTCATCGTCGACGAAGCCGACGAGAGGCGCCGTGGCTTCGGCGAGTCCGCGGTTGCGCGCGTAGGACAGCCCGACCGGGAACACGTCGAGGACGCGCACGCCGCCCGGCAGCCCGGCCGGTGGCGCCTGTCCCTGCCAGACGACGAGGACCTCTGCCGCGACACCGGCATCGGCGGCGGAGCGCAAGAGGTCATCGACGGTGCGCTCGACCCGGGCCAGCCCTAAGGTGGCCACGACGACGGTCAGGCGCACGTCGTCGCGAGTCACGGTCCTCCCCGATTGGCCCACCGATCGTAACGAGGCGGTCCGGTCAAAGGACCGAAACGGGCATGTCGCCTGACATCTCAACGTCGCAGCGAAGGGAAGCCGCGGTGCCGCGAGTGCTCGTGGTGACGGCCCAACTGCCGTTTCCCGAGGGCGGTGCAGCCGGTCGTTGTGTGGCCGCGATGGCGCGGGGGCTGGTCGGTCACGCCCTCGACGTGAAGACCCTGGCACCCCGGCAGGACTTCGCCCTGGACGGTGTCCCGCCGCCCGACCTCGACGTCACGGTCGTGCCGGTGACAGGCGCCCCCGCCGGCGGCGTCCGCGCCCGGTTGTCGCGGCTGCGCGCCCCGTTGTCCGAGCTCACGGCGCCGGCCTTCGCCGACGCGGTGCGCGCAGCCGCGCGCGGAGCCGACCTCGTGCACCTCGACCAGGTCGAGACGGCATGCCTCGCGCCGCTGCTTCCGGCGAGAGTGCCGGTGGCCCTGCATCTGCACTACCGCGCGCTGCAGGACGCACGCCTCGGGCGGCCCTGGCGGCCGTCGTTCCGGCATCGGC
>JAVEEH010000055.1 GCA_030840545.1 Frankiaceae bacterium
GCTGCATCTGGCCGGAGCCGAAGAGCTCGCCGACGACCTTCATGCCCTCGAGCAGATGGTCGTTGATGATGTCGAGCGGTGACTTGCCGCCGGACATCGCTTCGTCCAGGTCGGCTTCGAGGCCGACGCGCTCACCGTCGATGATGCGCCGGGACAGTCGCTCGCCCAGCGGCAGGGCAGCAAGCTCCTCGGCCCGGGACTGCCTCGCCGCGGCGACGTCGACGCCCTCGAACAGGTCGAGGAACTTCTGCAGCGGGTCGTAGCCCTCCCGCCGGCGGTCATAGACGAGGTCGAGCGCCACCTCGCGCTGCTCGTCCGGGATGCGCGCGAACGGCAGGATCTTGCTCGCGTGCACGATCGCCGAGTCGAGGCCAGCCTTGACGGCCTCGTGCAGGAACACCGAGTTGAGCACCTGGCGGGCGGCAGGGTTGACGCCGAAAGAGACGTTGGACAGTCCCAGCGTCGTCTGGACGTCGGGATAGCGCTTCTTGACCTCGCGGATCGCCTCGAGCGTCTCGAGCGCGTCGCGGCGCGTCTCTTCCTGGCCGGTCGTGATCGGGAAGGTCAGGCAGTCGATGAGGATGTCGCCGATGTCGACGCCCCAGTTGCCGGTCAGGTCCTCGATGAGCCGGGACGCCACCCGCACCTTCCACTCCGCGGTGCGGGCCTGACCCTCCTCGTCGATGGTCAAGGCGATCACGGCGGCGCCGTGCTCGCGTACGACGTGCATCATCCGGGTCATCCGGGACTCGGGGCCGTCGCCATCTTCGTAGTTGACCGAGTTGACGACGCAGCGGCCGCCGAGGCACTCGAGCCCGGCCTCGACCACGGCTGGTTCGGTGGAGTCGAGCACGAGCGGCAACGTCGACGCGGTGGCGAACCGCGTCGCGACCTCACGCATGTCGCCGACGCCGTCGCGTCCGACGTAGTCGATGCAGACGTCGAGCAGGTGAGCGCCGTCGCGGGTCTGATCGCGCGCGATCTCGACGCAGTCGTCCCACCGGCCTTCGAGCATCGCGTCACGGAAGGCGCGCGAGCCGTTGGCGTTGGTGCGCTCGCCGATCGTGAGGTAGGTCGTGTCCTGGCGGAAGGGCACGTGCTGGTAGAGGCTCGCGGCCCCGCGCTCGGTGCGGGGTCGGCGCGGGGAGACGGCTCGGCCGCCGACCCGCTCGACGACGGCCCGGAGATGCTCCGGCGTCGTACCGCAGCAGCCGCCGACCAGCGCGAGCCCGAAGTCTCGGGTGAAGGCATCGTGCGCGTCAGCGAGCTCCGCGGGGGTCAGTGGATAGCTGGCGCCGTCGGCGGTCAGCTGCGGCAGACCGGCGTTGGGCATGCAGGACAACCCGATCCGGGCATGCCGGGAGAGATAGCGCAGGTGCTCGCTCATCTCCGCGGGCCCGGTCGCGCAGTTGAGACCGATGAGATCGATGTCCAGCGGCTCGAGCGCCGTCAGTGCGGCACCGATCTCGCTGCCCATCAACATCGTGCCGGTCGTCTCCACGGTGACCTGCGCGATCAACGGCAGCTTGAGGCCGGTCGAGCGGAAGGCCTGTCGCGCCCCGTTCAGGGCCGCCTTGGCCTGCAGCAGGTCCTGCGCCGTCTCGACGAGGATCGCATCCGCGCCGCCCTCGACGAGGCCGGTGACCTCGGCGGAGTAGGCGTCGCGGAGCACGGCGTAGGAGACATGGCCGAGCGTGGGCAGCTTGGTGCCCGGCCCGACCGATCCGATGACCCAGCGCGGGCGGTCGGGCGTCGACCAGCCGTCGGCCACCTCGCGCGCGATCCGCGCACCGGCGAGAGACAGCTCATGGATGCGCTCGGCGATGCCGTACTCACCCAGGTTGGCGAGATTGGCGCCGAACGTGTTGGTTTCGACCGCGTCGCAACCGACGGCGAAGTAGGCATCGTGCACCGCGTGGACGACGTCGGGCCGGGTGACGTTGAGGACCTCGTTGCAGCCCTCGTGACCTTCGAAGTCGTCGAGGGAGAGGTCGTGCTCCTGCAGCATCGTGCCCATTGCGCCGTCGGCAACGACGACCCGCTCGCGCAGGGCGGCGAGCAGGGAGCTGTCAGCGGCGTCAGAGGTCATGATCAGTAGCAGAAGTCTACCGGCGGTGGGTGAAATGAGACGAACCGATAACGTCGTGCGCACCACTCGCACCACTCGCACCGCCACGGCTCGACGAAGGGGGCCTGCGTGTCCAGCTACAAGACGATCCTCGTCGGCACCGATGGCTCCGAGTCGTCCTTCCGCGCGGTCGAGCGTGCAGCGGCCGTCGCCGCCGACACCGGGGCGACGTTGCTCATCGTGTCTGCCTATTCCGAGATGCCCGACCGCGACCGCCGCCGTGCCGCTGATGCGCTCGGCGAGGAGTCCTACAAGGTGATGGGCTCGCACCCGGCCGAGGACATCCTTCGCGAAGCGGCCGACAAGGCAAAGAAGGCCGGCGCGAAGAGCGTCGACACGGTCGCTCAGGCCGGCGACCCGGTCGACGTGCTCGTGCAGGTGGTCGACAAGCGCGGCGTGGACCTCTGCATCGTCGGCAACCGTGGCCTCAACAGCCTCGCGGGGCGACTGCTCGGCTCGGTTCCTGCCAACATCAGCCATCGCGCTGCCTGCGACGTGCTCATCGTGCACACCACCACCGGTCGCGGTCGCTGACGTCGCACGGCGCGGCGGTGTCGTGACTGCATTGGGGGTGGCGCCACCACCGGCCGGAGGCATCGACTTCACCCTCCCCGGCGACGGCGTCCGGCTCGGCGCGACCCGCTGGCCGGGTGACGGGACACCGATCGTGCTGCTGCACGGGCTGGCGTCCCAGCGCCGCTTCTGGAACCTGGTCGTCCCGCATCTCGCCGGGCTGCCGGTCGTCGCCATCGACCAGCGCGGTCACGGCGACTCTGACCGGCCGGCGGGCGGCTACGACCTGGACTCGGTGGTCGGCGACCTCGCAACGGCGATGGATGCGCTCGGCTGGTCCCGCGCGGTCGTCGTCGGTCACTCGTGGGGCGGCTCGGTGGCCGCGACGTTCGCGGCCGAGCACCCCGAACGCACCCTCAGCCTGGTGGCGCTGGACGGCGGCTTCGCCTCACCCCGGGCGGCCGACGGTGATCGGGCGGACATCCGCAAGCGGCTGGAACCGCCGCGGTGGGTGCTCCCGCCGGACGAGCTCGTGCAGATGATCAGCTCCCGACCGCCGGGCGGGGTCTGGACTCCCGAGCTCGCGGCAGCGGTGCTGCCGATCTTCGAGGTCGGACCGGCCGGGCTGGCCCGCGCCCGGCTGCCGTTCGAGATCCACATGCAGATCGTGGACACGCTGCTCGACTACGACGAGATCGCCGTCCTGTCCCGGGTGCGCTGCGCCGCCTGGCTGGTCTCGTGTGAACCGGTCGGGACGCCGGACGCATGGTCGGCGGCGAAGTCCACGGCCCTCGAGCGTCTCGCCGGGCACGTCGCCCGACCTCGGCTTTTGCGCTGGGGAGGCGCAGTCCACGACGTACCCTTGCAGTGGCCGGCGCTCGTCGCCGGACTGATCCGGGCCGCGGCGGCCGACGTCGCGACCGGAGGGTAGAGCTGAGGCGAAGGGAGCGCGCGTGACCGCCACCGGACGCGCGATGCTCGCCGCCTTCGAAGGCTGGAACGACGCGGCCGACGCCGCCTCCGGGGCGATCGAGCACCTGGAGCGCGAGTGGCAGGCACAGCCGTTCGCGGCCATCGATCCGGAGGACTACTACGACTACCAGGTCAACCGGCCGACGGTTCGGCTCGTTGACGGGATGACCCGCCGGATCGAATGGCCGACGACCCGGTTGTCCGTGGCGAAGACACCGGAGCAGGAGGTCGTGCTGGTCCGCGGACTCGAGCCCAACATGCGCTGGCGCGCGTTCTGCGACGAGCTCGTCGACTTCGCGCACGAGCTCGACGTCGAGTCCGTCGTCTGCCTGGCAGCCCTGCTCGCCGACGTCCCGCACTCCCGGCCGATCGAGATGCACGGCTCGGCGTCGGACGAGGCGCTCGCCGCGTCACTCGGCCTGACCAAGTCCCGCTACGAAGGACCCACCGGCGTCGTCTCCGTCTTTCACGAGGCGTGTGCGCGTGCCGGCTTGAGGGTCGTGACGTTCTGGGCGTCCGTGCCGCACTACGTCGCCCAGCCGCCGTGCCCGAAGGCCACGTTGTCACTGCTGCACCGGGCCGAGGACGCCCTCGACCTCGCGATTCCGCTCGGTGACCTGCCGGAGCAGACCCGCGCGTGGGAGCACGGGGTCGACGAGCTGGCCCGCGAGGACACCGAGATCGCGGAGTACATCTCCTCGCTGGAAGAGCGCGAAGACGAGGCCGAGCTGCCGGAGGCGTCGGGCGACGCGATCGCGAAGGCGTTCGAGCGCTATCTGCGACGCCGCGACAATCCTCCGGCCGGCTGAGCCTCCCCGACGGCTATCGCTTCGCCGCCTCCGGCGCGCTCTGCGTCGTCACCTCGGCAGTGGCGCGTTGTTCCGGTACGTCGGGCAGCGTGATCGACTCCGGCCGGCCGAGCCGCTGGTAGACGAAGCCGGCGATGACCAGGGTCAGCGGCCCGGTCGCGAGGAACGCGAACCAGGACCCGATGCCGCTGATCGCGACGACCCCGACGACGACGGTGATGATGCCGAGCGCCTTGGGCACGGCCTTCGTCCGCAGCATCGACACCCCCATGCCGAGCGTCGCGAGCGCGAGGCCGACCATCATCGTCGGCCACCACAGGTTGGACTGAACGAGGTTGAGGGTCTGTGCCGACGCGGGGCTCAGCGACGTCACGTGGTCGCTCAGGATCGCGCTGGTGCCGGCTGCCAACGTGAGCCCGGCGGCGAACAGCAGAGCGCCTGCCACCGTCGTCGTCGCGAGCACGTCGGCGCCACGCGAGCGCAGATAGCGCGCAACGCTGATGAAGTAGACGAGTGCGAAGAGGGCAGCGTAGGCGGCCAGCACGATCCCGGCGTGCTGCCGGCCCACGTGTGAGCTGTAGTAGCTGAGGACCTTGGCCCCGCTGGTGTCCGTGCTCGGCGTGTTCGCGGTGACGTTGAGAAGGGCCACGATGAGCCCGACCATCACGACGCCGGACAGCGGCGCCAGGCGCTTCCATCGATCGGTCATGGTCTGTCCTTTCGCTGGGCGACATTCGCTCCTTTCGCCGTAGTAGCACCGGACTCACGGCATGTCAGCGGTTCGGCGGGATATCACGAATTGCGCCAACTGCAGAGAAAATGCCCGAGTGCCAGGACCGACGACGGCGGTTCAGACGACGCCGAGCAACGCGTCCACCGCGAGCGCGACGGCACGAGGTGCCGCCTCGTCGGTTCCTTCCGCCGCAACCCACGCATCGACAACCAGGAGTGCGTCGGGCGTGCGCAGGCCGTCGGCGAGGCACTCACGCACGGCGTCCACGACGGGCTGCGCGGCCGGGGCTGCCGTCCGGGCGAACGCCGTGCGCCAACCGGCCAACCGACGGTCGGCGGCGGCCAGCTCATCGTCGTGCCACTCCCAGTCGTGGCGGTGGTCGTGGGCGAGCAACGCCAACCGGATCGCCATCGGATCGACGCCGTCGGCGCGCAGCTTCGAGACAAAGACGAGGTTGCCGCGCGACTTCGACATCTTCTCGCCGTCGTAACCGACCATCGCCTGATGCACGAACGTGCGCGCGAACGGCCAGTGGCCGGTGACGACCGAGGCCTCCGCGGCCCCGAGCTCGTGATGCGGGAAGACCAGGTCGGAGCCGCCGCCCTGGACGTCGATCACCGGTCCGAGATGGCGAAGCGCGATCGCCGCGCACTCGACGTGCCAGCCGGGACGGCCCGCGCCGGCGGGCGAGTCCCAGGCCGGCTCCCCCGGCCGGGCAGCCTGCCAGAGGAGGCAGTCGAGCGGGTC
>JAVEEH010000076.1 GCA_030840545.1 Frankiaceae bacterium
GCGACCGTCTGTTCCTTGACGAGCTGGAGGTACTTGACCGGTACGCCGCCCCACGCGCCGATGGTGTCCGGCCCGTGATGGGTGTGGTCGCTCGCGATCACGATGTGGTCGACCGGCAACCCCGGCGTCTCGGCGGCGACCTGCTCCGCCATGTCGTGCAGGCCGTACGGCCCGGCCTCGTAGGCCGCGAACATGCCCTGCGTCTCGATGTCGGCGATGGCAACGGCGTTCTTGCCGTCGTCGAACACGACGGCGCGCGCTCGGATCCGCGGCGCCGGTGGGTCACCCGGCAGCGGGCCGGCCCAGTAGCCACCGCGACCGGTGACCTGATCCGGGATGAACGACCCGTCGCCGAGGCCGAACCCACCGAGGTTGACCCCGTACGACGGAGTGATGTCTCGCGTCGCCGCGCCCACGAAGTAGGCCGGCAGCGCCACCCGCACCGTGGAGGTCTGCGGCGAGCTGATGTCGTGCGTGCCGCGCAGAGCGTGGGCGACCAAGGTGTAGCCGTGCGTCTGGCCGGGGGCCACCGCTGAGTCCACCCACGAGGTGGCGTCCGGAGCGAGGGTCGCGGCCGCCACACCGTCGCGGGTCACGAGGACCGCGTCGTCCTTCGTGCCGGCCGGGAAGGCCACGGCATTCCAGGACAGCTGCACCGTGCGCCCATCCGTCCCGGCGGCGAGGCCGGTCGGGGCGGCGAGGCCGGGCGGGTCGGCGGTGGCGGCGTGGACGAGGCCACCCGCGACGACGAGAGCGGACGAGGCGACGGCGATGGCAGCGCGAAATCTCACCGCAACGAGTTCGGCATGGCAACGGGTATTCCTGCCTGCCGGTCCGGTCGCCGCCCCTCCGACCCCCGCCCGACCGGGCTAGTCCCCCGAGCGGTCCTCCGCGTGCGGTCCCGGCTTGGGTGGCGTGGAGTCCGCCCCGTAGACGGCGTGCCAGAGGATCTCGTCCAGGGTCCGTTGCGGGACCTGGTCGAGCCGGGTGAAGTCGAGCTTGCTGGACCGGGCCGCGTCCGCGCTCTTCGTGGTGTTCAGCGCCGTCCGCGACTGCTTGGGCACGATCGCCGTGTAGGGCGCCAGATTGCCCGCGGTGGTGGAGAACGCGTCGTACATCGGCGTCCCGAGCGCGTCGGCCAGTCCCAGCGGCTCCATCCCGATGATGAGCTCCATCGAGTGGATGACCGACAGGTAGTCGTAGCGGGCCGGCACCACCGCGCCGGGCCGCGTCCACGGGCTGATGACCGCGGCCGGGATGCGGTGCGCGTCGACGTGGTCGGCGCCGTCCTGCGAGTCGTCTTCGACCACGAAGATCGCCGAGGACTTCCAGATCGACGAGTGGCTGATCGTGTCGACGATCTGGCCGAGGCCGTAGTCGTTGTCGGCGAGCATCGCCTGCGGGGTGCGCTTGCCGGGCGTCGTGCCGACCGTGTGGTCGTTGGGCAGCACCAGGTAGTTGAACGCCGGCACCGTGCCGCTGGCCACCTGCTCGCTGAAGCGCTGGTTGAAGCAGTCGGCCCGCGACTCGGCGTTGGGCGCCGCACCGGTCGGCGGGCTGCCGTCGTAGGTCGGGTTGCCCGTGATGGCGTCGCTCTCGATGTCGGCGTCGTTGGGATAGCACTCGCCGACCGGCGCGGCGCCGACTCCGGTCGGGGTACCGGCGCCGAGGTCCGAGTGCGCGAACTTCTGCCCCACCTCCGCCGTCATCGCGGGGGTGCGGTCCTTGTCGGTCAGCGGCACCACGCCGGCGATGGCCTCGCCGTAGTTGAAGTAGGAGATGCCCTGCCGCTGCGCCTGGTCGAACAAGAAGCCGGTGCCGGGCCAGGTGACGGAGTAGACGCCGAAGTCGTAGGGGCGGCCGCGGGCGGCGTAGTTCTGCATCCAGTTCTTCTGCACGTAGTCCGACACGTTGCCCGCACTCGTCCAGAAGTGGCCGTCGATCGAGGCTTCGGAGTTGGCATAGACGTGGTCGACGAGCGGGAAGCGGTTGACCAGCGCGTGCATGTTCGGCGTGACGGTAGGCCCGAACAGCTCAAGCTTCTTGTCCCCGTCGCCCTTCGCGACATCGCCCAGGATCTGGTCGTAGGTGCGGTTCTCCCGGACGATGTAGAAGACGTGCTTGATCGGGCCACCCGGGCGCAACGGCGTGCCCTTCGGCGCGCGCGTCCCACCCACCGGCACGACCTGCCGGGACGCGACCGCGGTGTCCCGACGCAGCTGCGCGGGACCGGGCACGGTGAGTACGCCGACCGAACCGCGGATCGCGGACGGCAGGTAGGTGAAGGAGTTGATCTGGTTGTCGTTGTTGCGCGGGTCGCTCGGGTTGGGGCCGTTGAGGTTGGGGCCTTGCCCGAAGCCCTTGCCGGACAGCCAGACCAGGGTGTGGCCATGCACGGCGACGTCGGTCGGGAACGCGGCGGTCGGCACCCGGCCGACCGGCTT
Organism: Frankiaceae bacterium; assembly: GCA_030840545.1. Taxonomy (GTDB): domain Bacteria; phylum Actinomycetota; class Actinomycetes; order JAFAQI01; family JAFAQI01; genus JAFAQI01. The sequence continues at coordinate 2,445 of JAVEEH010000076.1, forward strand.
CGGCGTGGACGCCGCCACGTCGAGCACGGTGAGGTCGTCGGCGCCTTCCTCGGCGACCCACAGCCGGGAGTGCGCGGCGTCGAGCGCAAGCGCCACCGGAGCGGCACCAAGCCCTTCCGGCCGCTCGAGTGAGACGTCGGCGACCAAGGTGCGGCTGGTCGTGTCGATGACGGCGATGTGGTCGGTGTTGGCCAGCGCGACATAGGCCCGGTGGCGAGCTGCGTCCACGGCGATCGCCTCGGGGTGCGACAGCGGCGGTCCGACGGT
>JAVEEH010000084.1 GCA_030840545.1 Frankiaceae bacterium
GGCGTCCATGTCCTCCAGCCGCTCTTTGACCGACCACGCCCCCTTGCGCATCTCGTCATAGCTGACGAGACGAAGGTCGACCTCGTCCCGCTCGTAGCCGACGGACGCGTCGAGCCGCATGAGCGGCCGCTTGAGGTCCTCGTAGAGCCACCACGCGACGTCCGGCCCGCTGCCCGGCTCGCCCATCGACACGGTCAGCTTGCCGCCGACGAACGTGACGTCGCCCTTGGGCGCGAAGTGGACCTTGGGGCCCCTGTCCCGCATCGCCGCGGGCAGCCGGTCCTGCCACAGATTCGGCGGCTCGACGATGTGATCGTCGACGGAGATGATCCGCGGGAACTCGTCCATCTAGCGAGGCTAACCCACATCTGACGACCCGTCAGGTCCCCTCCCCTCGGGCGGCGTAGCCTGCCGGGCATGAGCCTGCAAGCGACGCCAGTTGCCGTGCATGTCGGCCGCGACGACCTGCCGTTCGTCGACATCGGCGGCGGCAACCTGCTCAAGGTGATTCGCGTCGACGAGGCCGAGGGTCTCTGGATCGTCGAAAACGTCTTCCAGTCCGGCTTCGCGGTGCAGACGCATCGCCACACCGGCCCGGTGTTCGGCTACACGACCTCCGGGGCGTGGAAGTACCGGGAGTACGACGACGTCAACCGGGCCGGTTCGTTCCTCTACGAGCCGGCCGGCTCGGTGCACACACTCGAGGTGCTCGAGGACGACACCCGCGCGTGGTTCCACATGTACGGCGCCAACCTCAACCTGCGCGCCGACGGCAGCGTCGAGTCGATCACCGACGGGCCGAGCACGCTGGCGGCCTACTACGGCCTGTGCGAGGCGCAGGGCCTCGCCCGACCAGCCGTGCTCGTCAGCTAGTGCTCGACCTCGCCGACCCGGACACCTATGTCGACGGGCCTCCACACGACGCGTTCGCCGGGCTCCGCCGCACGTCGCCGGTGCACTGGCAAGACGGGCTCGGCGGGTTCTGGGCGGTGCTCACGCACGCTGACGTCGAACAGGTGTCGCGTCAGCCGGAGCTGTTCTCCTCGGCCGCCGGCGGCGTCGTGCTCGAAGACCTCGACCCGCCGCGGCTGGAGCAGATGCGCGCGATGTTGCTCGCGATGGACCCACCGAAGCACCGCGACGTACGACGTCCGCTGGTGGCGAGGCTGACGCCGCGAGCCGTGGCCGGTCTCACCGACGACATCCGCCGCATCTGCCGCGACGTGTCCGCCGCGACCGACAATGACGGCGGCGAGGTGGACTTCGTCTCCGCTGTGGCCGCGCGGCTGCCGACACGCGTCATCGGTCAGGTGATGGGGCTGCCGGCGGCCGACTGGGAGCGCCTGCACACCCTGGCCGAGCGCATCACCCGCGGCCAGGACCCCGCGTTCGCCGCCGACGCCGACTCGGCCGGCCGCGCCAGCCAGGAGATGGGCGGTTATGCCTTCGAGTTCGCGACCGCTCGCGCCGCGGCCGCGACCCAGCCCGACGACCTGACCGCCGTTCTGCTCTCGGCCCACCCGCCGGCCGAGTTCGCCTCGCTGTTCGTGCAGCTCGTCACCGCCGGGCAGGACACGACGGCAACGCTGCTGTCCTCCGGGGTGCTGGCGCTGCTCGAGCACCCGGACCAGCTGACGCGGCTGCGAGCGGATCCGTCGCTCGTGCCCACCGCGGTCGAAGAGATGCTGCGCTGGGCAAACCCGCTGCACTACTTCCGGCGTACGGCCACGGCCGACACGACGTTGCACGGCGCTGCGATCGCGGCCGGCGACAAGGTGGCGATGTTCTACACGTCGGCCAACCGGGACGAGGTCGTGTTCAGCGACCCGCAGGGCTTCGACATCCGGCGCAGCCCGAACCGCCACCTCTCCTTCGGCGTCGCCGAGCACTTCTGCGTGGGGGCGCACCTGGCCCGGCTCGAGGCACGGGTGTTCTTCACCGAGCTGCTGGCGACGTTCACGGACATCCAGCTGGCCGGCGCGCCGGTGCGGCTGCGGTCCAACCTCAACAACGGGCTGCGCACGCTGCCGGTCCGGCTGGCCGGCATGGCAGGACGGCTGCGTCCCGCGTCGAACTCCTGAGGACATGAACCGCAGACTGCTGGGTGTCACGGTCGCCGCTGCGTCGATCGCGGCCGCCGTCCTGCCGGCGACCGCTGGGACACGTGGCGCACCCGCGCGGCCCGGCTGCGACACGCCGGCCGTCATCGCCCACCACGCCGGCGGCCGCGCGCTGCACCCGCAGCCCGCGCACCTGCCCCGCGCGTGTGGCAACAGCACCGGCTTCCCCGGCGCGGAGAGCCACCTCGTCATCCGCAACGACGGCAGCGTCGTCTACACCCCCGCTGTCCTGCCGAGCGGGCTGCTCGGCACCGGCACCGCCCCGGTCGACCAGAACTCGCAGTCACAGTCCAACGCCAGCCCCGCCGGGCTCGCGGTCACCAGCGATCATGGCTCGCACTGGCGCGTGCTCAAGCCCTCCGGGGTGACCTGGAACCCGACCGACCACAGCGACTACGTCGACGCGGCGTCGGGACGGATGTTCTTCGAGGACTACGGTCCCATCCCGCTGGCGCCGTCGATGGGTCCGCAGCAGGAAGGTCCGGCGCACATCAACTGGACCGACGACCTTCGACACTGGCACCACACAGTCATCTCCGGGCTGACGCTGCCCGAGAACCCACGGTTCACCTCCGGCCGCGCACCGGCCGGCAATGCGAAGCCGCAGGGCGGCTATCCCTCGGTGCTCTACTTCTGCGCCAACACCAACGTCGGGTTCGTGAGCCCGGTCATCGCCGGGCGCATGTGCTTCCGTTCACTGGACGGCGGCGACACCTGGGCCCAGCGCGCGCTGCTGTTCACCGGCGCCGCCCCGCAGCACGCCGAGTGCGGCGGCAACGGTGAGGTCTACTCCGCCATCGACGGCTACTACCCGCAGGCCGCACCGGACGGCTCGCTGTATGTGATGGTCGCCTGCGGCGGCAAGACCTACCTCGCGCGCAGCAAGGACGAGGCCGCAACGTTCCCGGTCGTGCACGGCCAGAGCGGACCCGTGACGCTCCCGGTCGTGACGCCCGGCCCGGGAGCCGTCGGCGGTTCGCCGGAGCTGCGGATCACCAACGACGGCACGTTCCTGCTCTCCTACCAGCAGGGCAACCACCTGCTGATGCGGCTGTCGACGACCCGCGGCGTCACCTGGAGCAACGCGGTCGACCTCACCGCACCCGGTGTCACCGCCATCAAGCAGTGGACGATGGCCTCGTCCGGGCGCGGCGACGTCGCGTTCGCCTACCTCGGCCACCGCAAGGGCCAGTCGACCTGGGACGGCTATCTCACGTCGACGCGCAACGTCCTGCGTGGCTTCCGGTCCCCGGGCGGCCCGGTCTTCCTCAGCGGCCAGGTCAACCCGGTCAAGCGGCCGTTGCTCTACGGCAACGGGGTGCAGGGCTCCGGCTATCTCGAAGGGCCCGGCGGCACCCCGCTGCCCTACCCGCCGCCGTTCAACCAGCAGATGTTCGGCAACGACTTCATCGGCGCCGCGGTGGCACCGGACGGCACACCGTGGGGCAGCTTCACCCAGGACTGCGGGCCGGCGTACGACTCGGCGGGTTGCCGCAAGCAGCACGACCAGACCCGCGGGTACGCCGGCTACCTCGGCTGACGCGCGGGACGAATGGCTAGTCCAGGGATAGTCGCGGATGCCTAGGGCGAAACCACCCGATGACTAACCCGGACGGGCCTGGGGCGACGGGCCGGGCCACCCGACTCGTTGTTCTATGGGCGAAAGACTGACTCGAGACGAGGACACCGCGCTGCGCTGCCTCGCTGCACTGGCCGAAGCGGGGCGTCTCGGCGCCGCGGACACCAAGCTCCTCGCTGACCTGCGGGCGCGGGACTCGCGCGCCGAGATCCGCCGGGAGGGCACGATCGTGCCGCGGCAGCGGGCGGCGGCTCCGGCCGATGACGTAGCGGCCACGGGCTAGCTCTGCCCGCCGGCGTCAGGCCGGCCGTGTATCGGGCAGCCGCACGAGCGGGATCCGCCGGCCGCCGGCCTTGACGGTGTAGTCGTCGTACCAGGGTCGGTCGGCGACCAGGCCCGCCCAGGTGCGGTCGTAGTCGTCGCCATCGAGGATCTGCGGCTGCGACCGGAACAACCCACCCTGCACGCGCACCAGCACGTCCGGGTTGGCTGCGCGGTCGGACAGGTTGAGGAACCAGGCAGGGTCGGTCGGTGCGCCACCGAACGACGCCACGACGATGCGCTGACCGTCCGCGTCGCGCCAGAACGGCAGCGCCACCTTGTGCTCGTTGCCACTCTTTCGTCCGACCGTGTGCAGGAGCAGGTGCTCCATGCCCACCCAGATCCACGTGTCGTCGGCGTCGGAGGTCTCCATCATCGCGACATGCTTGGCGCTGATGGCCACGATCTGCTCAGGGGTGGGCGTCTCGAACTCGTGGGTGACCCGCTGGTCCCCGGGCTGTTGTGAGGTCACGGAGGGCACCGTACCCTGCCACCTGACGACCCGTCAGATTCCGCCCCGGAGGCATCAGTGCGCACGCCCGTCTGCGACCAGTTCGGCATCGAGTTCCCCATCTTCGCCTTCTCGCACTGCCGCGACGTGGTCGCCGCGGTCAGCCGCGCCGGGGGCTTCGGAGTGCTCGGTGCACTTGCCTTCACGCCGGAGGAGCTCGAGATCGAGCTCGCCTGGATCGACGAGCACATCGAAGGCAGGCCCTATGGCGTCGACCTGGTGATGCCCGCCAACTACGTCGGCAAGGGCGGCGCGCAGCCCAGCGCAGATGAGCTCCGCGCGATGATCCCGCAGGAGCACTGGGACTACACCGACAAGATCCTCAGCGAGTACGGCGTCCCGCCGCTGCCGGACGACTACGACGAGCGAGCGCGCGCAGCCGGGCTGGGGGTCGACGACCAGGCCACCCGTGCCGTCGAAACCACGTTGAACCACGGCGGGGTCAAGCTGCTCGTCAATGCGCTCGGCCCGCCGCCCAAGGAGGTCGTCGACCGGGCGCACGAGCACGGCATCCTCGTCGCCGCGCTCGTCGGCAGCAAGCGGCATGCCGAGAAGCAGGTCGAGATCGGCGTCGACGTCATCGTGGCGCAGGGCACCGAAGCCGGCGGTCACACCGGCGACATCTCCACGATGGTGCTCGTCCCCGAGGTCGTCGACGCAGTCGGTCCGGACGTGCCGGTGCTCGCTGCGGGTGGCATCGGGACCGGCCGGCAGATGGCGGCCGGGCTCGCGCTCGGCGCCCAGGGCGCGTGGACCGGCTCGATCTGGCTGACCGTCGCGGAGGCGGACACCCCGGGTGAGGCGCAGCAGAACATCCTCGCCGCCGACTCCCGCGACACCGTCCGCTCACGCGCCATGACCGGCAAGCCGGCGCGGCAGCTGCGCACCAAGTGGACCGAGGCGTGGGAGGCCGACGGCGCTCCCAAGACGTTGCCGATGCCGCTGCAGGGCATCCTCTACGGCGAGATGGCCCGCCGCGTCACCCGCGCCCACAACCGTGAGCTCTCCGGCTTCCCGGTCGGGCAGATCGTCGGACGGATGAACAAGATCCGGCCGACGCACGAGGTCGTCTTCGAGATCGTCGAGGAGTGGATCGCGACAACCGAGAAGCTCTGCGGGCTCCTCGACAGCCGGGACTGACGGCCGGCGTGGGCGTCAACCAGCGCGCCGGCATCGTCCTCAGCGACGAGGAGATCGCGGAGCTGCTCGCCGGCAGTCGCAGCGCGACCATGGCCACGATCGGCGCCGACGGGCAGCCGCACCTCGTGGCGATGTGGTTCGCGATCATCGACGGCGACATCTGCTTCGAGACCAAGGCCAAGTCCCAGAAGGCGGTCAACCTGCGCCGCGACCCGCGCATCACCTGCCTGGTCGAGGACGGCGCGGTCTACGAGGACCTCCGCGGCGTCGCGATCGAAGGCACTGCCGAGGTGAGCGACGACGCCGACCTGCTCTGGCGGATCGGCGTCAACATCTGGGAGCGCTACTACGGGCCTTACACCGACGACCTCAAGCCGATCGTCGAGACGATGCTCAACAAGCGCGTCGCTGTCCGGGTTCGTCCGGCGCGCACCCGCTCCTGGGACCACCGCAAGCTGGGGCTGCCCTCGACCGGGCAACCAGCGGGTACGACGGCGACGGCGGCCGGCCGGCGGGCGCGCTGACCGGGTCAGTGCGACAGGGCTGTGGGCTGCAGCCCACGGCTCAGCAGCACGATGAGCTGCCGGAAGCTCTCGTCCGTGCCGTCACTGCCGATCGCGTCCTGCGCCTCGAGCGCGACGAAACCGTGGATCGCCGCTCGCAACGCCCGGCCGGCGTGAGTGGCCTCTGCACCGTCGAGGCCGAACGAGCGGATCACGGCCCGGAACGGCGCGTTGGCCCGGCGGCGGACGGCCGCCGCCTCGTCATCGAAGGGCACCGGCGGGTCGAGGGTGAGCTGGTAGCGCCCCGGATGCTGGCGCGCGTAGTCACGCATCGCCGCGGCGAACGCGAACAGCGCCTCGTCACCGCTGCGTCCCATCACCGACTCGCCGAGACGCTCGCCCAGATCGGCAACGGCCCACAACCACAGCGCCCGGCGGAGGTCCAGCTGACCCCGGACGTGCGCATAGAGCGACGGCGAGCGGATGCCGAGCGCGTCGGCGAGCCTTGTCATGGTCAGCGCGGGAGCACCGTGGCGGTCGACGATCTCGACGGCAGCGGCGATCACCGCGCGCCGGTCGAGTCCCATCCGAGATGCCATCAGCCGTGAGAGTAGGGCGTTATGTCTAGGGCCGCTAGAGACGTCCCTTGTGCGACAAGGCTACGACTCTTAACGTCGGGGTTACCTCGGCGTCACCCAGGCGGTGTCTCCCGCGCCCGCTACGCCGTCGTCGGTCGGAGGAGTCGAATGCGTACGTCGCGCGCTGTGGCGTTCGTCCTGTTGCTCGGTCTGCTCGCCACCGCTTGCGGCGCGCGCCTGAACGGCCAGGTACGACGGCAGGCCGCCGACTCGCTCCTCAACAGCAACGGTGCCGGCAGCGGGACGGGGACCGGCACCGGGACGGGGACCGGCACAGGCACGGGAACCGGAACTGGCACCGGGACGGGCACGGGCACCGGGACCGGCACCGGGACGGGAACAGGCACGGGAACCGGGACGGGAACAGGTACCGGCACGGGAACCGGCACCGGGACAGGAACCGGCACCGGAACCGGGACAGGAACGGGCACCGGCTCGGCCGCCGGCAGCTGTCCCACCAGCGGCACTGACGTCGGCCTGCAGAGCAACTCCGTCGTCGTCGGCACCATCGCCAGCACGACCGGGCCGGTCAGCGGCCTGTTCGAAGGCGCGATCCAGGGCATGCAGGCGTTCCGAGCGTTCGTCAACAGCTCCGGCGGCATCTGCGGTCACACGATGAGCGTCGACGCGGCCGACGACGGCACCAACTGCCAGCAGAACCAGAACGACACCGAAGACCTGGCCAAGAAGGTCTTCGCGCTGGTCGGCTCGTTCTCGCTCTACGACGGGTGTGGCGCCGACTACATCAAGCAGAACAACATCCCGGACCTGCACGTGCAGCTCGACCCGAAGGCCGGACAGCCGTCGTCGCACTTCGACATCGAGCCCGGTCCGCTCGGCTATGCGACCGGGATGTTCGCCTACTACAAGCAGAAGCTCGGCGCCGCAGCCGTCCAGTCCGTCGGCACGCTCTACCCCAACATCCCGTCAGCCGCGGCGAAGCAGCAGGGCTTCGTGCACTCAGCGGGGTCGCAGGGCTGGAAGTTCGTCTACTCGCGCGCCGCCGACGCCACCGAGAGCGACTGGACCAGCGACTTCGTGACGATGTGCCAGTCGAAGCACATCAAGATCTTCTTCACCTCGGCCGAGAACGCCGCCAACGCCGCCAAGATGATCCAGAACGAGAGCCAGGCGGGCTGCCCGAAGTCGTTGATCAACATCATCCCGATCGCCTACGACCAAGCGTTCGTGCAAGACGTCGGTGACAGCTCCAAGATCGAAGGGCTGCTCGGCTGGAACGAGTACTCGTTGTTCTTCAACCAGGACGAAGCGCAACGCATCCCCGAGCTGCAGCAGCTGCAGGGCTGGTTCGTCCGCGCCAACGGCAACAAGCCGCTCAACCTCTACGCGCTGTTCGCCTGGGCCGAGGGACGGCTGTTCCAGAAGGCGTTCGAGTCGGCGGGCAAGGTCATCAACCGCCAGACCCTCATCGCGGCGCTGAAGAAGATCCACAAGTACGACGCCAACGGCATCGTTGCGCCCCAGGACCCCACCTCCAAGACCACCGGGATCAACTGCTACATCCTCTGGCGGTTCCACGCCGGCAAGTTCGAGCGCGTCGACGACCCGGCTACGGGCTATCGCTGTGATGGCCAGTTCCTGCCGTTGAACGGCTGACAACGCATGTCGATCTTCTTGTCCTACACCGTCGTCGGCATCGTCGCCGGCTGCGTCTACGCCCTGATCGCCACCGGTCTGGTGGTCACCTACAACACCACGGGCATCTTCAACTTCGCGCACGGCGCGATCGCCATGCTGTCGGCCTACTCGTTCTGGCAGCTGTGGCAGGGCTGGCACCTCAACGCCGTGCTGTCTCTGGTCATCGTGCTGCTCGGGCTGGCACCCGCTTTCGGCCTCGTCGTCGAACGGGTGCTGATGCGTCCCATCCGAGGGGCTCCGATTGACCTCACCTTGGTCGTCACCCTCGGGTTGCTGCTTTTCCTCGTCGGCGTCGCCAACCTCAAGTGGAATCCCAACCAGGTGCGCAACCTGCCGGCCTTCTTCAACGGCAGCGGCTTCCGGCTCGGCTACGTGCTCGTCACCTACCACGAGGTCGCCGCGGTCGTCGCGACGATCGCGATTGCGATCGGGCTGCGGCTGCTCTTCAACCGCACGCGCACCGGCGTCGCGATGCGTGCCGTCGTCGACAACGCCGACCTGCTCGCGATGGCCGGTGGCCGGCCGGTGCGGGTGCAACAGCTGGCCTGGGCGCTGAGCTGCTCCCTGGCCGCGATCGCCGGCATCCTGCTCGCACCGATCGCGCGGCTCGACATCCTGCTGCTGACGCTGCTCGTCGTCGACGGCTACGCCGCCGCTGTGATCGGGCGACTGCGCAGCCTGCCCCTCGCCGTGGGTGGCGCCATGGCCATCGGGCTCGGCCAGCACTACCTCGGCGGCTACCTGACCAGCGGCTTCCTCTCCCGCATCCAGTACGTCATCCCGATGATCGTGCTGTTCTTCGTCCTGATCCTGCTGCCACAGGACCGGCTCAAGTCCGCATCCTTCGCCGGCGCGGTCGCTCCGCGGGTCGCCGGCTTCAAGTCCTCGGCGGTCTGGGCGCTCGTGCTCGTCGCCGCCACGGCGTTGCTCTCGCTGAACCTGTCCGGCCCGAACCTCCGCACCGCCGCCAGCGGCTTCATCCTCGCGCTGGTGCTGCTCTCTCTCATGCTGCTCACCGGTTACGGCGGCATGGTGTCGATCTGCCAGATGACATTCGTCGGGCTCGGTGCCGTGGTCATGGGCCACGTGGCCTCGGGCGGGTCGCTGCTCGGTGTCGCCGCCGCCGTCGCCGCCTGTGGCGCCGCCGGCTTCATCCTGGCGCTGCCGACCCTCAAGATGCGCGGGCTCTACCTCGGGCTCGCGACTTTCGCCTTCGCCGCCGTGATGGACCAGGCCTTCTTCACCCAGGTGTTCGGCACCGGCGGCAGCCTCGCCATCAGCCGGCCCCGGATTCCGGGCATCCCGACGCAGTCCGACCAAGCGTTCCTGATTCTTTGCTCGGTCGTGTTCGCGGTCGCCGCCGTCGTCGTGCTCGCGGTCCGGCGCAGCTCCTTCGGCCGGCGCCTTGTCGCCGTCAACGACTCACCGGCGGCGTGCGCGACGCTCGGCGTCAACGTCAACGTGACCAAGCTCGTCGTCTTCACGGCGTCGGCAGCGTTGTGCGGACTCGCCGGCGCGCTCTACGGCGGCGTCACCCATCAGGTCGGCGCCTTCGACTTCGCCGCGCTGCTCAGCCTGGTGGTGCTCCTGCTCGCCCGGGTCGGTGGCATCAACACGGCGACGGGGGTGCTGCTGGGTGCCTTCACCTTCGCCCTTTTCCCGATCTTCGTGCCGCACCTCCCGAGCTTCCTGCAGAGCCAGTTCCTGCTGACGGGCCTCGCCGCCGTCAGCGTCGGCCGTGACCCCAACGGCATCGGCGGCCGGATCGCGGATGCCGCTGCCAAGCTGCGCGAGATGTTCGGCTTCAGCCCCAAGCCGGCATTCACCTCGACCGGCACCGTCACCGGCACCGCGGCCGCGGTCTTCCTCGAAGAGGAGGGTCGCCTTGTCAGCGCCGGCCACTGAGAGCTCCGCCGCCGTGGCCGAACGCCGCGACCCACACGCGGTGCTCGAGGTCGTCGACGTGTCAGTGCGGTTCGGCGGCATCAACGCGCTCACCGACGTTCGGCTGTCCGCCCGCGACGGCCAGATCACCGGCCTCATCGGCCCCAACGGCGCCGGCAAGACGACGCTGTTCAACGTCATCACCGGGTTGCAGGAGCCGACCAACGGGCGGGTCTACATCGCCGACGGAGATGTGAGCGGGCTGCCCCCTTACAAGCGCGCCCGGCTCGGAGTGGCCCGCACGTTCCAGCGGCTCGAGGTGTTCGGCTCGCTCAGCGTCTTCGAGAACGTCCTGGCCGCCGCCGAGTTCCGCCACAGCTGGTCCGACGACGACACGCCGCCGCGGCAGGTCGCCGCCGAGATCGTCGACCGGGTCGGGTTGTCGACGGTCTCAGAGGAGCGTGTCGACGCGCTGCCGACCGGGCTGGCCCGCCTCGTCGAGCTCGGCCGCTCGCTCGCCACCCGGCCCCGGCTGCTGCTGCTCGACGAGGTCGGCTCCGGCCTCAACCACGACGAGACCGCGGCGCTCGGCGACCTGATGGTCGACCTGGTCCGCGACGGCACCGCGATCCTGCTCGTGGAGCACGACGTGGAGCTGGTCATGCGCGTGTGCGACCGCATCTTCGTGCTCGACTTCGGCCAGATCATCGCTTCCGGCACGCCGGCCCAGATCCAGAAGAACCCGGCCGTCCAAGCCGCCTATCTCGGCGCCGACACTCACGCAGCCGAGGGGGAGCCGGCATGACGCACGCCATCGAGCTCATCGACGTCCGCGCCGGCTACGGCCGCATCGAGGTGCTGCACGGCGTCAGCTTTGCGGTGCCGGCCGGGTCGGTCTATGCGCTGCTGGGACCCAACGGCGGCGGTAAGTCGACGACGCTGCAGGTCATCTCCGGCAACATCCGACCGGCGTCGGGTTGCGTCCACATCGCCGGTGCGCACGTGAACGGAGCCCGCCCGGACGCACTCGCCCGGGCCGGCGTCAGCCGCATCCCCGAGGGCCGCGGCATCTTCCCGAACCTCACCGTCGAGGACAACCTGCGGATGTGGACCTACGCCGCGGGCTTGTCGGCGAAAGAGGTCCAGGACCGCGCGTTCACCCGCTTCCCGCGGCTGGCGGAGCGGCGTGGGCAGCGCGCAGGCACGCTGAGCGGTGGCGAGCAGCAGATGCTGGCGATGTCCCGGGCACTCGTCGCCGAGCCGGCGGTGCTGCTGCTCGACGAGATCTCGATGGGCCTGGCCCCGATCATCGTCGGTGAGCTCTATGACCTGGTGCGCCAACTCGGTGCCGAGGGCATAACCATCTTGTTGGTCGAGCAGTTCGCCAACACCGCGCTCAAGGTCGCCGACTTCGCCGCAGTGATGACGCAAGGACGGGTGGTCGCCGTCGGCGAGCCGCAGGACATCGAGGAGCATGTGTCTGCGGCCTATCTGGGAGGTGCCGCATGAGGCAGGTCTCCACCGGCGGCCGTCACCGCGCCGAGCCAGGGCGCACGCGCTGGGCCCGGCGGGCCTCCGCGGGCCTTGTCGCCGTGGGTCTCGGCACCCTTGGCGCCGGCACGGCCGGCATCGTGACAGCCCATGCGGCGGCCGCGCCCGGCTCCAACTTCGGCGGCGTGGACATCACGTCGATCGCGAGCGGCGTGCGGATGCCGTTCTACTCACACGCCGGCGAAGACGTCGAGACCGAAGCGCCGCTGGCGCAGTCGTCGCTGCGGACCGGCGGCGTCGGCCACGCGGTCACGTCGGTGTTCTGGCCGGGCGGCACCGGTGCCCACGGCGGTGACACGCTCTTCCTCCTCGGCTCGCCCTGCATCCCGCCCAACCCCAGCGGGGTCATCCCGCTGCCGGTGCCATGCCTCACGCATGCACCCGGCTTGCCGGACGGCGTCTACAAGGCGCTCAACGACCCCTACAAGGCGGAGGCGCAGAGCGGCACCGGCAACCCGACCGCGACGATGACCGGGCCAGGCGTGAACATGAGCGTCACCGCGACCTCCACCAAGGTGCTCGCCAGCACTGTCATGGACGGCTCGGCCGTGCCCAACGTCGGCAACTCGTTCGGCAAGACATCGACCGTCACCTCGGTGCTCGTCACCGGGCCCAACAAGGCTGTGGTCGATGCGACCAGCACCACGCACAACGTGTCGCTGGGCGCGGGCGTCATCACGATCAAGTCGATCGTCTCGGTCGCGCATGCGACGACCAACGGCACCACCGCGACCGGCTCAGCCTCGACCACCGTGCAGGGGATGAAGCTCGCCGGCACCCCGGTGGTCGTCGACGACAAGGGCATCCACGTGGCGACGCAGAAGCAGGGCATGCCCTCTCTGGCTGCGCTCGACAAGGCCATCGCCAAGTCCGGGTTCCAGGTCTTCGTCGCGCAGCCGAGCCGGCTGCTCAAGGGCGCCAACGTCGAGGTCGATGCCGGCAACCTGGTGTTCCAGCAGAACAACGTGCAATACACCGGGCAGGCCAACGACACCGGCAACCTGATCGTGGTCGGCGGGGCGAGCATCCAGGCCAGCTCCAACCTCGGCTACCAGTACAACCCGCCGCCGCTGCCCGTCCCGTCGACACCCGGTGCCGCGGCACCACCGCCGAGCGGACCGTCGGGCAGTGGACCGGTCACGAGCGGTGGAGGGTCGGTGCCGCCGCCGGCTGTCGCCGGCGCACCCGCGCCCGCGCAACCGCCACTGCTGGCGGCCCAGAAGAGCGGGCTGCCGGGCGGCATCCAGGCAGCATGGGTCGTCGTCGCGCTGCTCGGGGCCGGCCTGCTCGCTGCCGGCCTGAAGCGGCTGCCCGACCGGGTGCTGGAAGCCCGCGGGGCCGCCTGCACGTTGGGGGATCAGACATGACCGCGACCACACCGACCATGGTCGACGGCTTGCCGAGCGGCCAGCCGGCAGCAAGTCGCTTCGGCCGGCTGTCCGTGGCGGTCCGGCAGATGCGCACCCGCGCGGCGGGGGCCCGGCTCGACCGCTGGCTGCTCATCGTCGGCGGCGTGCTGATGCCGCTCGGTGTGCTGCTGATCATCCTGGGGTGGGTCGGCGCGTCGCGGACACCGCTGCCCTTCGAGCAGAACGACTACCTGATCTCCGGCGGCATCCTCGGCCTCGGGTTGGTCATCGCCGGCGGCTTCGTCTACTTCGCCTACTGGCAGACCGTGCGCATCCAGGAGTCCCGCGAACAGTCGCGCGAGCTGATCTCGGCGATGAGCCGGTTGGAGGGTCTGCTCGTGTCCGGTGTCTCGATGGGTGCGCCGGGCACCGGTGGCAACGGGGCACCGGGCGCCACGTTCGTCTCGACGGCGAGCGGCTCGATCTTCCATCGCCCGGACTGCACCGTGGTCAGTGGTCGCACGGATCTCAGCCCGGTCGACGCCGAACGCACCAAGCTGCAGCCCTGCCGCATCTGCACGCCGCTCGCCGTTACGCAGTGATCTTGCCGGAGGAGTTCCTCGCCCTGGCGAAGACTGTCAACAACTGGGGTCGCTGGGGTCCGGACGACCATCGCGGCACCCTCAACCTGATCACCGACGACGTCGTACGACGGGCGGTCACGACAGTGCGCTCCGGCCGGACGCTGTCGCTGGCGATCCCGCTGTCTGACGACGGGC
>JAVEEH010000091.1 GCA_030840545.1 Frankiaceae bacterium
GCCGCTCAATCCGGCCAGCCGTTGCTTGCCCAGTCGGTGCTTCGTCAGGCCGCCGCCGGCGATCCCGGCGCGGGCCACGGGTGCGAGGAGATGAGTGGCTGCCGAGGGGAGATGCCCGACGGCGGCGACGGCCCGCGATGCCGGACCGTGTCCGGCGAGCGCCGCGGGGGCGACCGCAAGCGCGGTCCCGCACGCGAGCACCCCACACCCGAGGATGAGGCGCAGCCGGACCCACGCCCCCGCGCGCCGGACCTCCGTCATGGCCGGACCATAGATCGCGATGCTGAAAGTGTTCTCAGGTCCGCACCGATGACTCCGACTGTCGGTCGTCGTCCCTAGGTTGAGGTCAACCAAGGAGAGGACTCGTCATGGGACAGCCGGTCGTGCACTTCGAGATCATCGGCAAGGACGGCGCTGCGTTGCACAGCTTCTACTCGGGGCTGTTCGACTGGACAATCGACACCAACAACCCGGTCGGCTACGGCATCGTGACCCGCGAGGACAACGTCAACCCCGAGGGCATCGGGATCGGCGGCGGCATCATGGGCTCGGCCGGCATGCCGGGCATGGAGGACTACGAAGGCCACGTGACGGTCTACATCGAGGTGCCGGACGTCGAAGCAGCTCTCGTGAAGGCGGAGAGCCTCGGTGGCACCCGGCGGATGGGTCCGGACCAGGTCCCCGGCGGCCCGATCATCGGCCAGTTCACCGACCCCGAGGGTCATCTCGTCGGCGTCACCCAGACCGGCACGATGGGCTGAGCCGCGCACGACGATCGACCCGCATGCCCGGACCCTGCATGCCCGAACCCTGCATGCCCGAACACAGTGCTGCCCCGACCAGCTGGCCGGGGCAGCACTGTCTATCCCTGGGACTCAGTCGTGCCAGGGACCGAAGTCGTCGTCATTCATGCGACGTTCCTTCCCGCGCCCCGCTCGACGCACACCCGACGAACAGGCACTCGCGGAGCTGGGGCTTTCAACACGCCCCGCCGAGATCGGCCGGGGCTCGGTAGCCGGACGTGGTCCGGCGCAGCCACTAGGTGGGCTGCTCCTTCATGCTACTCGACGTCGGCGCGGGCGACCTTGAGCCGACCAACCGCTCGGACGCCGTCACGGTGGGGCGTCCTCGTACGGACAATGCCGGCAACCGCGCGCGCAGCACGTCCCCCGGTCAGCGAGGAACTTCGCTGTCAGCACGAACAACCCCGTGCCTGGGTCGAGATAGCCGGCCTCCCCTGCCGCCATCGCCGCCGCATGCGCAGCGATCACCTCGCCGCGACCCGGCGCATCCGGCGGCAGCCGCGACGGATGCGGCTCGGTCAGCGGCCGCGGAGCCAGCGGCCGGTCAGGTTCGGTCAGAGCGCGACCGTCGTGCCCGCGCCGGAGTGCATGGCGGCCTGATAGACCAACGCCGCAGCGGCGACGTCCTGGCTCGCATGCCCCATCGACTTGTAGACGGTGAGCTCCTCGGGGCGTTGCCGACCCGGGCGCACACCGAGCAGCACCTCCCCCACCTCCGTCACCGAGGCAGGGTCGCGTCCGGCCAGCTCACGACTCCCCGCCGGGAACGGCTGCGTCGCGTTCCCGCGAGCTTCGACGAAAACCGTTGCGGCGCCAAGGGTTTCCGCGTCGACCTCGACCCCGCTGCCGACCGAGCTCACATGAGCACCCGCGGCCAACCACGACCGCGCGATCACCGGCTCGTCCGCCTCGGTGCATAGACACACGACGTCGGCCCAACGCACCGCCGCCTCGACACTGTCGGCCACCTGCACGTTCGAGTACGCCGCAGCAACTGCGTGCACGTGTTCCGGCGTACGTCCGGTCAACCGCAGCGACGCCGACGGAAACGCACGACCGAACGCCTCGATGTGTGCGCGACCCTGCACTCCCGTGCCGGCGACCGCGACCCGAGTCGCGTCCGACCGGGCGAGGGCCTGCGCGGCAACCGCTGCCGCCGTCGCGGTGCGGATCGCGGTGATGTGCGTGCCGTCCATCAACGCAAGTGGCCGCCCGTCGTCGGGGTCGAACATCACGATGACCGCCTGATGACCGGGCATGCCGTGCCGATGGTTGTCGCGGTAGTAGGCGACCAGCTTGGCGCCGAGCCCGAGTCCGGGCACGAAGCCGGGCATCGCACCGAGCAACCCCGCCCCGGTCACAGCCGCGACCCGCGGCGGGACGGAGGCGGTGCCGTCGCTGATCGCGGTGAACGCGTGCCGCAACGCGTCGAACAGCGCGTCGGGGTCGAGCAGCCGCGCGACGTCGGCCTCCGTCAGCACGAGCACGCCGGAGACGTTAGCCCTCGCGGTCGCGCGGCGCGGCGTCCATCATGATCGCGGCGTCGACGTGCTTGTCCACGGCAGCGGCGATCGACGACGCAACCGCCTTCACCGCGAGCGGCCGTTGCCGCTGGATCCGCTCCGACATCGCCGGCCATTCGGCGTCCGGCTCACCGGCCTGCTCGAACGGCGCCCAGATGTGCTCGAGGAACATGGCCACGAACTGCTCGGCCAGCGCGTCGGTCGTCGACAGGATCGCCGCCGCCACGTCCAAGGTGGCATCCAACGGCAGCCCCATCGCGGTGAGCTCGGCACCGATCTCCACCATGACCGGGTTGGCTGCGACGAACTCCTCGCCGTCCTGCACGAGCATCCCCATCTCGAGCGCCCTGGCCAACCCGGACAGGTCCTCGTCGCCGGGGAACATCGCCGTCAGCTCGTCGGTGCTGAAACGCCGCGGCGGCACCTCCGCCAGCGGCTCGACGACTGCACCCTCGAGGCCGAGCACGTGGCCGAGCCCGTGCTGGGCGTCCCAGGCCGTGGTGAGGTCCTTGATCGCCGCGAGGGAGTAGCCGCGGTCGGCGAGCCGCTGCACCAGCCGCAACCGGATGAGGTGCTCGGGCCGGTAGGAGGCACGCCGGCCACGTCGCTCGGGGGGTGGGAGCAGGCCGCGCTCCTGATACATCCGCACCGTGCGCACCGTCGTCCCGGCCCGCCGTGCCAGCTCGTCGATGTCCAGATCGCTGTCGCGAATGTCGAGGTCGCTGTCGCGGTCGGTGTCCGGCTCCACCCGCCAAGATTATCGCAGAACCCCACTTGACAGTGTGCCAGTAGTTAGTGGCACAGTGAGGTATGGCAATCACCGCTCCTGAGCGCGCGACCCCGGCCCGGCGCATCGAACGGCTCTCGACCGTCTCGGTGAAGCGGGTGATCGAGCCCGACGAGGAGGTGCTGGGCGACTTCGGCCCCGGCCAGATCCTCCCCGACGAGCTGCTGCTCACCGCGGGGCTCGACCTGGAGCTCACTGCCGAGCAGAAGGTCACGCTGTCCCGCGAGCAGGCCGCGGCGATGCTCGACGGGGGCATCCGGCTCGAGTCGGTGCTGCTGGCCGGTGCCGGGCTGCTGCTGTCGACCTGGCCCGACCTCACCGACCCGCGGGTCACCTACCTGTTGCACGAGGTCGGCGAGGAGACCCGGCACTCCCGGCTGTTCGTGCGGATGATCGAGCAGCTGCAGCCGACCGCGACCAACCCGTTCCACCACGGCATCAGCCTGCGGATCGCCCGGCGCATCTTCCGGCTCACCGCGACCAACCCGTTGCTGTTCTGCACGATGGTGCTGGCGGGCGAGGAGATCCCCGACCTCATCCAGCGCCGCGCGATCGAGCACCCCGACACCGACGACTACCTGCGTCGCGCCAACCTCTACCACCGCGAGGAAGAGGCCCGGCACCTGGCGTTCGGCCGGATGCTGCTGCCCGAGCTGTGGGCCAGGTCGTCGCGGCGCGAGCGGTGGCTCGTCCGCCGGGGCGCGCCGCTGCTCGTCAACCTGATGATGGAGTCGCAGCTCACCCATCCCGGCATCTATGCCGCGGCCGGACTACCGGCTCGTCGTACGGCGCGACGGGTGCTGCGCAGCGCCCACCACCGCGACATGGTGGCCGAGGCGATGCGCGGCGTGCTCAAGTCGCTGCTCGTCGCCGCGCCCGAGCTCAACGGCCGGCTGCCGGGCGGCTGGCGTCGCATCTGCCAGGTCGACCGCAGCGGCGCGCCGCTGCGCTCCGCCTAGGGCGACGCCGACCCCTGCCCCGCGCACGAGCAGCGCGACAACGCCAACGACGCCCGCGACGGCCACGACCAGCACGAGCGGACGATGCATGGCCAGCTGCGGCACCAGTCGTTGCGGGAACGCCGATGCGGCGATGCCGGCGCCGACGAGACCGAAGTAGGAGCCGAGGACATAGCTCTTGTGGGTCTGCACCCGGCCGGTGAGCGCCGCCCACAACGCGATGGTCAGGGTCACGAACGTGAACACCGACAGGCCGTGGATCCAGCTGAAGTGACCGGGGTGCAGCTCCTTCACCCAGAACGAGCTGATGACGGTCCAGTACATCGCGACCATCCACACCCGACCGAGCCGGCGGTGGCGCCGGTCACCCCTTCGCCGTCTGATCACGAGATAGCCGCCCAGGACCAGCGACAGCGTCGCCCCCGTTGCATGCGCTGCGATGAGCGCCGTCCAGCCGGTCATGCCCAGCACCCCATAACGCCGTTATCAGATGAATAACGATGTTATAGTCAGTCCGATGGCAGCGGTCAAGGCCCATACGGCCGACCTCGCGACCCGGCTGGTCGACGAGGCCGGCCGGGTGCTGTCGGAGGAGGGCGCTGTCTCGCTGACGCTGCGGCGGCTCGCCGGCCGGACCGGCACGTCGACGATGGCCGTCTACACGCTGTTCGGCGACAAGCAGGGCCTGCTGGCGGCGATGTACCGCGAGGGCTACGCCCGGCTCGGGGCCGCGCTCGACGCGGCCGCTCTCGGTGTCGACGACCCGCTGACGGCGCTCGCCACCCTCGGGATGGCCTACCGGGAGACGGCGCTGGCCAACCCGCACCTCTATGACCTGATGTTCGGCCGGCCGGTGCCGTCGTTCGAACCCGACCCGGAGGCCAAAGCGGTCGCCGACGCGTCCTACCGGCCGCTCGTCGCCGCGGTCCAGCGCTGCCTAGCCACTGGCGCGCTCGTCG
This sequence comes from Frankiaceae bacterium, assembly GCA_030840545.1. Classification (GTDB taxonomy): domain Bacteria; phylum Actinomycetota; class Actinomycetes; order JAFAQI01; family JAFAQI01; genus JAFAQI01. The sequence continues at coordinate 5,032 of JAVEEH010000091.1, forward strand.
GCGGGGACGCCGAGCGCACGGCCCTGCACCTGTGGGCCGTGTCGCACGGCATGGTCAGTCTCGAGCTGGCCGGCCACATCCAGGGTGATGCGGCCCAACGTGCCGCGCTCTACACCGACGCGCTCATCTACGCGAGCGTCCCGTTCCTGCCGCCGGAGCAGCCTCCTTCCCCGCCTCGCCGCTAGGCGTTGGCGGCCAGACCTTCGGCCCAGACCAACCGGGCCGACGACGCCGGCCACCGCTTCAGCAACCCGTCCGCGCAGTGACAGGCAAAGCGGTGGCACAGCGCGCACGGCAGGACGAGCTCTGCCTCGGCGAGCGCGGTCTCGACCGCCCGGTTGACCGTCATCACACGCCGGCCCCCAGCGTCGCGGTCAGGGCGAGTCGCCGCCGGCAGTCGAGCACGGCCGCGAGCCGGTTCATCTCCGTGGCGGTGAACCGCACGGCGAACGGCCGTGCCGCCATCACCACGAACTGCGCGTCCGGCGCGTCGGGGGCCGCGAGCACCCAGACCCCGGAGCCATCCCCGGGCGTGCCGCTGCGCAGCGGCGGCGGGGCCTGATCGAGGCGTTGTACGACGGGCCAGCCTCGCTTGATCGCCGCGAGGCCGATCGGCCACTCGACCGCCTGCTCGGCGGTGCACACGTGCACCGGATCGATGCCGGTGAGCAGCCGCACGCCGGTGGCGAGCGCGCTCTTGCGGCCCGGCTGCTCCAGTGACGCGGTCACCCAGGTCAACGCCGTCACGGTCGGGTCGCCGCGCATCTCACACGGCGCGACCGACAGCAGATCCGCGCCGGCGCCCGCGAGTGACCGCGCGATCTCGTCATGAGCCAGCGGTTCCGCCGCGTGCACGACGATCTCGTCCACCGCAGACGGTCCGTCGACCTCGTGGATCGACACCTCGACGACGTTGAGCCCCTCAGCCGCCAGCACCCGGCTGACCGCGGCCAGCGCACCCGGATGATCCGGCAGCTCGATCCGCAAGCGGGCGAAGACCATCATCGGCTCGGCCGGCACACGCAGAGACGGGTCAGCCCGTCGGCTCGTCGTACGGCATCCAGCACCTGCCGCATCGCATCGTCCCCGCCGGGGTTCACATGACTGATGACGTCGTAGGGCCCGGAGGTGACTGCGGTCTGGGTCACGCCCGGGATGGCCGCCACCGCGGCGGCGAGCGTGCCGGCGGCGCCGGCATCGGCCTGCAGGAGAAGGATCATCGCTGCATCACATGAGCAGTGTCAGGCGCTCACGTCACCGACGGCTTTCCGTCATGCAACGTTCGTGTTGCGTCGGTGGTGCCTGGCTCAGCAGTGGTAGTCGGCGTCGTAGCCGTTGCTGGCGTACTGCGCGAGCGTGACCCGACCGCCGGTGAAGCTCGTCGTCCGGCAGTTGGCCTGCGCCGTGGACAGTGACCCCACGCCGGCGATCCACGCGGGCTGCGCAGCGAACGTCGTGCCGCTGCCGCCGGTGATCTGTCCCCACTGGTAGGAGGTGGAGTAGACGCCGACGGTGGCGACGCCGGAGTCGTGCAGCGCGGCGACCGCGCCGGCGAGGGACGCTCGGTCGTTGGCCTGTGCCGCCGCGGTCTGCCCGTAGGCCGACTCCAACGTCTCCCACGAGTTGCCGGTCTCGACGTCGAGCCACCACTGCGTGGCGGCCGCTGTCGTCGTCGCGGCGGCAGCGTCGGCGAAGGAGTTCTTCGCGGCGTTCCAGCCGTAGTCGTAGGAGCAGGCCGCGCTGTTGGTCCCGTCGCAGACCTGCGGTGACACCTGACCGGCGGGCCAGTGGGAGGAGTAGGCCGGGCCGGGGTTGGCGGTGTTGGCATAGAACGCCGGCGCATAGGTGGTCGCGTTGCGGGCCCACGCCCACTCGGTCGCCAGGCAGGGGTTGGCCGAGAAGACGATGCCGTTGTTGACGCCTACGATGCCGCCCGTCGCCGAGCCCGGCAACGCCCTGCCACACTGCGGATAGGACACGTCGTAGGTCGCCGGCGTCGCCGGTGGCGGCGGCGGGCGATGCCCACCCGCAGACGCCGGTCCGGCGAGGAACGCCAAGGCGGCGACGGTCACGGGCAGCGCGCGGCGCAGGGACATGCCCCGACAGTAGAGGGCTGAACCGGACACCGAGGCCGAAACCACCAAGTCGGCCGATGGACCCGGCGCCGCCGACGCTCGGGAGGCCGACCCGCGGGGTAGAGGGAGTCGCATGGGGCTGTTCGCCGACCGGCACGACGGCGGGCGCGCACTCGCGGGCGAGCTGTCGGCCTATGCCGGACGGGCCGACGTCATCGTCCTCGGGCTCCCCCGCGGCGGCGTCCCGGTCGCCCGCGAGGTCGCCGACGCATTGCGGGTGCCGCTCGACGTCTTCGTCGTCCGCAAGCTCGGCGTGCCCGGCCACCCCGAGCTCGCGTTCGGTGCCATCGCGACCGGGGACATCCGGGTGCTCAACGACGACGTCGTCCACGGGCACCGGCTGCTGGCCCACGACATCGACGTGGTCATGCGCCACGAGGGCGAAGAGCTTCGCCGGCGCGAGGCCACCTATCGCGTCAACCGGCGCTTCCCGTCGTTGACCGGCCTGACCGTGCTGCTCGTCGACGACGGTCTGGCCACCGGTGCCAGCATGCGCGCCGCGGCCGTCGCGGTGCGGCGGCTCGGCGCGACCACGGTGGTGTGCGCCGTGCCGGTGGCGCCCGCCGGCGCAAAGGCCGAGCTGTCCGACGTGGCCGACGACGTCGTCTGCGCGCACACGCCATCGGATTTCCGCTCGGTCGGTCAGCACTACGACGATTTCGCCGAGACCACCGACGCCGAGGTCACGGCGGCGCTCGCGCGCGTCTGACCGCACCGTCGACGCAGGCCCACCTCCCTTGCGGCTCGCGCACCCTTCCGACAGCCTCGGGGGCATGCCGAGCCGCCACCGTCGCGCGACGACGGCCGCCGCCATCGCCCTCCTCTGTGCCACCGCGCCGGCACTCGCGGCCGGGTCCAAGGCCTGGCATCCGCAGCCGTTCGACCGCAACCTGTCAGCCGACGCGTCGCACGAGGACGGCGAACCCAGCATTGCGGTCAACCCGGCCAACCCGAAGAACATGATCGTGATCTACCTGCGTAACAACGACATGTTCGTGCCCAACGCAGCGAAAGGTCAGCCCACCGTTCCGAGCGCCAATGACGCCGAGCAGCAGATCCAGGGCTGCGACTACGCGGTGACGTTCGACGCCGGCCGGACCTGGACGCGCAAGCCGTTGCCGGCCAACGACTTCAGCAGCAACCCGGTGCAGAACAACTGCTCGGACTCGATCGTGGTGTTCGACCGGCGGGGAACGGCGTACGTGATGGCCGCGGCCTATGCCAGCTTCGCGTTCGTCGCCGACGGCCAATATCGGCTCATCAGCTCGCGTGACGGCGGCCGCACGTGGAGCAAGCCGGCCACCGTCGCGCCGGGGATGCTCGGGCCGGGGTCGCATCCGCAGAACTACGACGGCGTGCGGACCTACGACGACCGGCCGTGGCTCACGATCGACCCACAGACCCGGGCGCTGTTCATCGACGGCACGCAGGTGCGGGCCGACGGCTCGGGCTCCGGCACCGTCTATCTCACCGGCTCCACCGACGGCGGCACCACCTGGAGCGACCCGATCATCGTGCCCGCCGCCTACCTGGGCAGCGCGCCACTGGGCGCGGCGTTCGGCACCCTCGCCCTCACCGTCAAGCCGCCGAGCGGCGAGGCGGGCTGCGCGTGCCTGGACTTCCTCACCAGCACCGACAACGCCCGGACACTGCGTCGCATCCACACCACGATCCCGGCCGACGGCGGTCCGCAGACCGTTGCGGACCCCACCCACAAGGGCACGTTCGCGGTGATGACCAACCCCGGCAACGGCGACCTGCTCGTCTATCGCACCACCGACACCGGCAAGACCTGGCACGGCCCGACCCACGTCGGCGTCCAGGGCAGCACGCCGGTCAAACCGTGGATCGCCTTCTCCCCCAGCGGACAGCTCGGCATCGGCTGGCGGGCGACCAGGGCCGACGGCTCCTACGCGTTCTATGTCGCTGCGTCAGCCAACGGCGGGCAGAGCTTCTACACGACGATGCGACTGAGCAAGGTCTGGTCGCCCGCGGCGCCGCCGTTCTACGTCGCCGGCGATGACACGTCAACGGTCACACTGACCAAGGACCACCTCTACGCCGCCTGGGGTGACTGGCGCGGCAAGGGCCTCGAAGACATCTGGTGGGGCGGCTTGCGGCTGCGCAGCTAGACGCCGCGCTGCGCGGTGATGAGCCACGCGGCCGAGCCGAACACGACACCGTCGTCGCGCTGGTGTGCCACCAACGTGGCGCGCAGTGCATCCAACGCGCGCGTCCTCGTCGCATCGTCGAGGTCGACGAGCATCGACCGGGTGACGGACATGCCGCGCACGAACCCGAACGCGTCGTCCGCGTCGACCCCGAACCACGACGTGTCCTCGACCCCGTCGACGGTGACGTCGACGAAGCCCGCGTCGGTGAGGATCCGTCGTACGACGTCGGGGTCGGCATGTGCATAGGGGCCGGGTCCCGACGGCGCGGTGTCGGGCAGCGGCCGACCGGCCGCGAGTGACTGCCGAAGGGCCAAGGACCATTCGCTGCGTTCCATCGGCTGCCACGAGAGCAGCACGAGGCGACCGTTCGGCGTCAGGGCGTTGCCGATGTTGGTGAACGCGGCGACCGGGTCGCCGAAGAACATCGAGCCGAACTGGCTGATGGCGACGTCGAAGACCTCGTCGAAGTGATGAACCTGGGCGTCGGCCTGCTCGAAACGCGCGTTGCTGATGCCGGCCGCGGCAGCGCGTTCGGCGGCGCGCTCGAGCATGCGGCGGGACAGGTCGACGCCGAGCGCGCCGCCTGTCGGTGTCAGCGCAGCAGCCTCGCGGGTCGTCCGGCCGGCGCCGCAGCCGATGTCGAGCACCTGCTCGCCGTCGGTGATCGCAGCGCGGTGCAGCAGCCGGGCGCGCAGGTTGCCGACGACGCGTTCGTAACGGTCGGCGTTCTGCGACCAGTAGTCGCCCTCCTCGCCGTCCCACGCCTGGGCGCTGTCGCGGTTGCTGTCGGCGAGATGCGTTGCCATGCCGCAGACGCTAGACCTCCGCGGGCGGGTCCGTCGCCGCAGCGGCCGACGAGGTGAGGCGTCGTACGGCGACGGCGCCGAGCACCAGCCCGAGCCCGATGAACAACGCCGGGAACACCCAGTGCGCATCGAACGACGCGTTGGTGGCGCGCACGATCGCATAGGCACCGGCGATCGCCGCGAAGACCAGTCCGGACACCAGTGAGACGACGTCGACGTCATGCCGCGACACGATCCACCTCCACATCTCCGAAGCCGACCCGCAGGTCGAGCGACACTCTGCCGCTGGGCGAGCCGGAGCTCGGCTCGAGCACGGCGTGCTCGTCGAGTCCGGTGCCGTTGCGATCCGTCCCGACCAGCTGCAGGTGCCCGGCACTCGCTCGGGCGCGCACATCGATCTCCGTGCCGGCCGGCACGAGGACGGTGATGCGCCCGGCGCCGAGCCGCACCACGATGGCGCGGCCGGTGGTCAGGTCGAGCTGGGTCAGGTCGAGGTGCGCGTCACCGACACCGAGGGCGTAACGGCTCTGCACGTCGCTCGCCGTCGGTGCCCACATGCGGTTGCCCGACGTCCACGGGACATCCGGCGGGATCGCCCGCGCGATGCCCAGCGCCAGCACGAGCACCAGCCCGAGTGGGATCAGCAACCACGCCCGGCCCAAGACCGCCCCGACCAGCAGGCCGAGCGCGATGACGCCGAGTGCGACCGCGACCACGTCGGCCGGTTGCGGATCGGACGCACCGGAGACGCCGAGCGCCGTCAGGAGTCCCACGGCGATGAGGGCGACGCTGATCGTCAGCAGCGCGAGCGGTGACCGCTGGCGCGGCGGTGGCGCGACGTAGGGCTGGGCGACGTACGTCGCCGCCGGCTCCGCGGCGGTTGCGGCGTCGGCAGCAGGCGCGGCCGGGGCCGCGGTCGTCGGCAGCGCGGACTCGTTGCGGCGGTTGTGCTCGCGCGCGATGAGCAGCCCCACGCCGAGCAGCACCGCGGCGCCGACGACACCACCAGGGTGGCTGTGCGCGACCGCGACCGCGGCCCAGATCAGCCCGACGGTGACCAGCGCGACGACAAGCCAGCTGCGCCGGCCCGGTCGCCGGTGCCGCGCGATGAAGTCGTCGAGATGCGACGACGGGCTCCCCTCCTCGGGCATCAGCAGCCAACCGGCGGCATAGAGCACGAAGCCGGCGCCGCCGAAGACGGCGAGCACGGCGAACACGATGCGGAAGATGACGGGGTCGACGTTGGTATAGCGACCGAGCCCGAGGGAGACACCTGCGACGACACGGCCGTTGCGAGGTCGTTGGAGCCGGCGGGTGACCGGCGCGTCCATGGCGTTCGTTGTCATGCTCGTCACGCTGGCCGCTCAGGCCCCCCGCCACATCAGGGACCGACCCTGAGCCGACCCTGAACTTCGTCCCGGACCCTGCCCACGGGCGGATGTGCGTGTGAGCATGGCGACCGTGACCACCGATGCGGCTGCGACGCGACGGCTCTTCCGTCGTCGTGACGGCCGGGTGGTCGCGGGGGTGGCGGCCGGGCTGGCCGAGCACCTGCATGTGGACGTGCTGCTCGTGCGGGTGGCGTTCGTGCTGCTGGGCGTCGCCGGTGGGCTCGGCGTGGTCCTCTAAGCGGCGTTCTGGGCGGTTGTGCCAGCAGCCGACGGTGGCGCTTCGCCCGCCGTGCGTCGCCCCCGCCGGGCCGGGGCGGCCCAGCTGCTGGTCCTCGGTGCACTCGGCGTCGGCGCACTGCTGATTGCGCAGCTGCTCGGGTTCGGGGCCGGGCTGTTGTGGCCGGCGTCGGCGGCGACGGTCGGCGCGGCCATCCTCTGGCGGCAGGCGGACGACGCCCAGCGGGCGCGCTGGCGCGCGGCCACGTCGCGCGCGACCACCCGGCTTCCGCAGTTCACCCACATCGTGACCCGGGGGCTCGTGGCCCGCTCGGTGCTCGGCCTGCTGCTCGTCACCGCGGGGATGACCGGCTTCCTCGCCGCGCACGGAGCACTCACGCAGGCCCGGCGCGCGCTGCTACCGATCTTTGTCGTCATCGTCGGTCTGGTCGTGATCGCCGGGCCGTGGGTGCTCGAGACCGTTCGCGAGCTCACCGAGGAGCGTCGCGCCCGCATCCGCGAGCAGGAGCGCGCCGAGTTCGCCGCCCGGGTGCACGACTCCGTGCTGCAGACCTTGACGTTGATCCAGCGCAACGCAAGCGACCCGATCGAGGTGCTGCGGCTCGCTCGCGGCTCCGAACGCGAGCTGCGCGGGTGGCTCTACACGCCGCGGGGCGACGGGCCGGCGACGTTGCAAGCCGCGCTGCTCGCCGCGGCCGCCGACGTCGAGGACGAGCACGGTGTCCAGGTCGATGTCGTCACGGTCGGCGACGTGCCGGCGGACGAACGTGTCGGCGCCGTCGTACAGGCCGCTCGGGAGGCGATGGTCAACGCGGCCAAGTCTTCCGGCGCGCCGACCGTGTCGGTCTTTGCCGAGGTGACCGACGGGCGGGTTCAGGTCTTCGTCCGCGACCGCGGTCGGGGTTTCGATCTGGCCGCGGTGCCCGCCGACCGCTATGGCGTGCGCGAGTCGATCGTCGCCCGGATGGCACGCAACGGTGGTACGGCGGAGATCCGCACCGCGCCGGGCAGCGGCACGGAAGTGCGGCTCGACCTCCCTCCGACGGCGGCGGTGCGGCCGTGACAAGCCCGACGCCGACCAGCCGTGTCACCGTCGTGCTCGTCGACGACCACGCGCTGGTGCGCTCCGGCGTCCGCTCCGAGCTCGGCGACCGCGTCGATGTCGTCGGTGACGCGGAGGACGTCGCGTCCGCGATCGCGGTCATCGCGCAGACGAAGCCGGACGTCGTGCTGCTCGACGTTCATCTTCCCGGCGGCAACGGCGATGCCGTCATCGAGGCGGTGCGCGCGCTGTCGCCGGAGACGAAGTTCCTCGCGCTATCCGTGTCGGACGCGGCGGAGGACGTGATCCGGGTGATCCGCGCGGGCGCCCGCGGCTATGTGACCAAGACGATCTCCGGTGATGATCTCGCCGACGCGATCCACCGCGTCGCGGAAGGGGACGCGGTGTTCTCCCCGCGGCTCGCGGGCTTCGTCCTCGACGCGTTCGCGGACGGCCCGGCGGAGACCGAGTCGTCCGACCTCGACGCGCTGACGCCGCGGGAGCGGGAGGTGCTGCGGCTGATCGCGCGGGGCTACACCTACAAGGAGGCGGCGAAGGAGCTGTTCCTGTCGGTCAAGACCGTCGAGACGCACGTGTCGTCGGTGCTGCGCAAGCTGCAGCTGTCCAACCGGCACGAGCTCAGCCGCTGGGCGACCCGCCGCCGCATCGTCTAGTCAGCGAGTGACGGAGACGGCGTGCGGCGGCGACTCCAGGCCACAGCTGGAGCAGGGACGCCCCGGCGGCTCGTGGTCGTCGTCGCTCGTCCGGTGCGACTCGTTGCGGATCGTCAGCGCGGCCAGCAGACCACCGAGCACACAGAGCGCCCCGGCCAGCACCATCGCGACGTGGAAGCCGTGGTCGAACACGGCCGGGTGCAGGTAGGCACGGCCGGTGAGCCCGGCCGCCGCCGGGAGCACCGCGACGGCGATGAGCCCGGCCGCGCGGGCGACGTCGTTGTTGATGGCCGATGCCATGCCGCTGTGCTCTCCCGGCGCGGACGACAGCGCGGTCGCGGTCAGCGGGGCCACCGTGATGGCGAGCCCCAGCCCGAACACGAGCACTCCCGGCAGCACCTCGGTGAGATAGCCGCCGCCGGGGCCGATCAACGCCATCAGCGCGAGCCCGAGGCCGACGACGACGGGCCCGACGCTCATCTGCAGCCGTGGGCCGATGCGGCCGGCCAGCGCACCCGAACGAGACGACAGCGCCAGCATGATGACTGTCACCGGCAGCAGCGCGACGCCGGCCTGCACCGGCCGATAGCCGGAGACCTGCTGGAGCTGCACGGGGAGCAGGAACAGCGCACCGCCGAGCCCGCCGTAGACCACGAACGTCACGGCATTGGTGGCGCTGAACTGCCGGGACGAGAAGACCTCGAGGGCGAGCATCGGGTTCGGCGTACGGCGTTCGTGTGCCACGAAGGCGACCAGCAGCCCGACGCCGGCAACCAGCGCGACCACCACCGCCGCGGAGGCCCACCCGTGCGACGGGCCCTCGATCAGGCCGTAGGTCAGTCCGACCAGACCGGCCGTCACCAGCGCCCCACCGAGCAGGTCGACCCGACCCGTGGCACTCGCGTCGCGGGTCTCGGGCACGTGCCGGATCGTGATGACGACGACGGCCGCGGCCAGCGGCAGGTTGATGTCGAAGATGAGGCGCCAGGACACGGCCTGCACGAGCCAGCCGCCGACGAACGGGCCGACGGCGGTGGCGACGCCGCCGAGACCGGACCAGGCGCCGATCGCGCGTCCGCGGTCGCCCGGCACGAACGACGCCTGCAGGATCGCGAGGCTGCCGGGGGTGAGCAGGGCGCCGCCGACACCTTGCAGGGCCCGGGCGGCGATCAGCGTGGGGGCGTTCGGCGCGAGACCGCACAGCAGCGAGGCCGCGGCGAACCAGATGACACCGATGCAGAACAGCCGCCGGCGTCCGTAGCGGTCGCCCAGCGAGCCCGCGACGAGGAGGAGCCCGGCGAGGGTGAGCGTGTAGGCCGTGACGACCCACTGCAGCGAGCCGAGGCCGGTGTGGAAGTCACGCCCGATCGCGGGCAGGGCGATGCCGACAACGGTGGCGTCGATGGACGCCAGGGCGGATCCGAGGATGGTCGCGAGCAGCACCCATCGCCCGGCCCGGCTCGAGACCGTCAGCATGACAGCCACGCTCCCACGCCCGAGTTGTCAGACGCTGAGCACGCCATGACGTGCTGATGGTCTGACAGGTGCGGGGGCGGCGGGCGCCGCGAGGCCGCTCAGCGCGAGCGGCGGCTGGGCGTGCGGGTGGCGTGCAGGTTGTCGAGCGCCTCGGCGAGCAGCTTCTCGCCCTCGGCCTCGGTGCGCCGCATCATGAGGAATTCGTACGGCGTCTTGTGGGACGCACCGGCCATGCCCACCCGGGCGGGCGGCTCGTCCTTGTCGGCTCCGGCGGGCTGGCCGCAGACGGCACAGTCCCAGGTGTCGGGAGCAGGGACGTCGGACGCCAGCTGCGGGCGGCTCTCGTGGCCCGCGTGGCACCAGTAGGAGACCCCTCGGCGAGGCTGCAACGGCCCGCCCCGGTCGACCTCGGCGCCGGCGGCGCCACCGAGGCGTCCACCGCGAAGAACCGTACGGCGCGATCCCATACTCCGATGTCCTTTCCTGACCGGCGTCAGCCGGCGTTGCCGGCCGGCCCCTGGTGAGGAGCCGGCCGGCAAACACGCGATTTCAGACGGCGCGAACGTTCTCCGCCTGCGGGCCCTTCTGACCCTGGGTGACATCGAACTCCACCGTGGCACCTTCGTCGAGGCTCTTGTAGCCGTCGCCGGAGATGGCGGAGTAGTGGACGAACACGTCAGGCGTGCCGTCGGACGGAGCGATGAAGCCGTAGCCCTTTTCGCTGTTGAACCACTTCACTGTGCCTTGAGCCATGAACTCTTCCTTACCGGCTCTGCCGCCCCGTAGTCCGGGACTCGGCCGCCGCGGTGCTCTCGGGATGAAAGCAAAACGCCCGCGGGGTAGATCCCGCGAGCGATGTTGCACAACGAGAACCGCGACCTCGGGAGCAACGGTAACAGTACGGAGGGGGTTTTGGGTCAACCTCTGCCCGATTCCTTCCGAACTCTTGATGAGGCCACGCTCATGCGAACGGGGGCCGAAGCGGCCCGCGGGCGCTAGCCCGGGGGTTAGCCCCATCTAACTAGATCCAAAGATGATCAAGGAGTCCGATTCGGGAGGGGTTGTTCCGTGCCGATAGGTACAGCCATGACGGTGAACCTTCGCGGCGCCCGCCTACGCGCCGTGCTCGCAAGCGTCCCCACCTGGCTCCCCCGGGGACGCACGCTGCCGGAGGCCTCCTGGCGGATCCGCCACCGGGCCGTGGTCGTGCTCCTGCTCGCCCACGCGGTGATCATCGGCGTCTACATGGCCCTGCGCGGCGAGCCGACGGCCGACACGCTGATCGACACGGCCATCCCGGCGCTCGGGGCCTTCGCCGCCTCGAGGTCCTCGCTCCCCCGGCCGATGCGCAGCGGCATCGCCGCCGTGAGCTGCATGCTCACCTCGGCCGTGGTGGTCCACCTCATGAACGGGTCCATCGAGGGCCACTTCCACTTCTTCGCGATGATCCCCGTGGTTGCGCTCTACGAGGACTGGGTCCCCTTCGGCCTCGCCGTCGGCGTCGTGCTCGTCCACCACGGCGTCATGGGCACCATCGACCCCCGGTCGGTCTACGACCACGCCAGCGCCTGGCAGCACCCGTGGAAGTGGGCGTTCGTCCACGCCGGGTTCTTCTCCGCCGCCTGCATCGGCGCGATCATCAACTGGCGACTGCACGAGAAGGCGCGCGACCACGAGCAGTCGCTCGCCGCGCAGATGCGGCACCAGGCCCACCACGATGCTCTGACGGGCCTGCCCAACCGTGTCCAGCTGCTCGAGCACGCTCGCACCCTGCTCGCCGGTGCCCACCGCCGCGACGACTCGGTCGCGGTCCTGCTCATCGACCTCGACCGCTTCAAGGAGATCAACGACGTCCTCGGTCACGCATCCGGCGACGTGCTCCTGTCCCGGCTCGGCCCGCTGATGCAGACCGCCGTCCGCGACGGCGACATCCTCGCCCGGCTCGGCGGCGACGAGTTCGCCGCTGTCCTCGCCCGCGCCGACGAGCAAGCCGCCATCCTCGTCGCGAAGCGCCTCATCAGCCTGTTGACCGAGACGGTCGACATCGACGGCGTGGCGCTGCAGGTAGACGGGAGCATCGGCATCTCCGTGTCGACCCCGGGCGCCGGCGAAGACATCGACACGCTGCTGCGTCAGGCCGACATCGCGATGTACACCGCCAAGCGCGCCCGCTGCGGCTACACCCTCTATCAGAGCGAGCAGGACACCTCGACGCGCGAGCGGCTCAGCCTGCTCGGTGAGCTGCGCAACGCCATCAGCCACGGCGAGATCGTCCTGCACTACCAGCCGAAGCTCGCGCTGCCCTCGGTCGACCTCATCGGCGTGGAGGCACTCGCCCGCTGGCAGCACCCGACCCGGGGCCTGCTCGGACCGGCGGAGTTCATCCCCGCCGCCGAGAGCACCGGCCTGATCGTCCCGCTCACGCTGACCGTGCTCGAGCTGGCCATCAGCCAGATGGCGACCTGGCGCTCCGGCGGCCGCGACTTCACGGTCGCGGTCAACCTCTCGCCGCGCTGCCTGGCCGAGCCGGACCTGACCCGACAGGTCATGGACCTGCTGACGAAGCACGGCGTGCCCGCGCGCAGCCTCGAGCTGGAGATCACCGAGAACACCCTCGCGCACGACCCCGAGCGCGCCCTCGCGACCCTGACCTCGCTGCACGCGGCCGGCATCCAGATCTCGATCGACGACTTCGGCACCGGCTATTCCTCGATGAGCTATCTCAAGCGGCTGCCGGTCAGCGAGCTCAAGGTGGACCGCAGCTTCGTGAGCGGGATGCTCGGCGACGCCGAGGATGCGGTGCTCGTGCGTTCTCTCGTCGACCTCGGCCACAACCTCGGGCTCACCGTGGTCGCCGAGGGTGTCGAAGACCAGGCCACGCTCGACATGCTCGCCGACCTGGGCTGCGACATCGCGCAAGGCTTCCACCTCGGTCGCCCGATGACGGCGAGCGCCTTGGCGTCCTGGCTCGGTGACCCGGTCACCGTCCCCGGTGGCATGCCCGCGCCGCGCCGCGGCGCCGAGATGCCCGTCACGACACCGTGAGCGTCGGGGCCGCCGGTTGGTGGAGTCGCCATGCCGCGCACACGATCGTGCTGGCCGGTCCGATGGTCGTCATCGTCGCGATCGCGGTCGGGGCCGACGCCCGGGCGTGGATCCGGCGTCGCGGGCTGACGCCGCTCGGCGCGGCGATGACCGCCGCGGTGCTGCTGTCGGCTGCCGCGTCGATCGTCCACGTCGCCGTCTGCCCGGAGCATCTGCGTGAAGCCGCCATCTATGGAGTGTTCTTCGCTGCCGTCGCCTCGGTGCAGCTCGGCTGGGCCGCGTGCGCGCTGCTGAAGCGCTGGACCTGGTTGCCCGCCGTCGGGCTCGCCGGCAACCTCGCGATCGTCGTCCTGTGGGCGGTCACCCGCACGGTCGGCGTCCCACTCGGTCCCGGAGCCGGCGAGGTCGAGAGCATCGGCGTGCTCGACATCGTCGCCACCGCGTGCGAGGTCGGAGTCGTCGTTGCCTGTGCGGTCGCCCTGCACCAGCGGACGCACCGTGTCAGCACCTCCCGGAGCTATAGCCCCGTCAGCGTCTGACCAGGGTCAGAGGAAGCCGCGGCCCAGGGCCGCATCGGGCAACGGCAGCGGTGCGCTGTCCGTCGCCGGCACCGCACCGGCGACGAACCGGTCGAGGTCGTCGCCCGCCACCACCCGGCCCCGCACCGGCGCACCCGCCGACCGCCGAGCCATCTCGTCGACCGGCAGCGGCTCGCCCGCAGATGCGACGAGGACGCAGTTGCCCGACCGGCGACCCCGCAACGTCGAGGGCTCGGCGAGCAGCGCGACGTCGGCGAAGCACATCCGCAGCGAGGCGAGCACGGGCCGGACCACGTCGAACGGCAGCACGTCGGAGACGTTGAGCACCGCCAGCCCGCGCTCGGCCGGCAACAGCCCGCGCAGCGACGCGAGCGCGTCGAGGGTGAGCGCCGCGGTGACCGCACGCGGCCCGTCGTACAGGTCCCAGATGACGAGATCAGCAACTGCCGGC
>JAVEEH010000095.1 GCA_030840545.1 Frankiaceae bacterium
GGTCCTCAGTACGCCGTCGAGGGCTTCGGTGCGTTGAACGCGGCTGCCAACAAGCACGCAGTGCGAATTCTTGACGGCACCGAATCTGCCCCCAGCCGTCCCGGCGATGACCAGGCGTATGCGGCCAGCGAAAGCGTCAGGTCCGCCATCTTCGAACGCTGCTAGAAGGCGCGACCGAGGCGGCGCGTGGGTTCTCAGCCTGCGACCGGGGGAGTCAGAGCAGCTTGTGGCCGTGCACGAGTCGGCGAGCGCCGGCCCGCCATTTCGTCGACCGGCACGTTGTGTAGTGCGTCCACGTCGCGCCCTGCAGGATCGCCATGCAGTCGGCAGCGCGCTCCGCACCGACTAGGCCGGATCCGCCGAAGAACGCGTTCATCGCATGTTTGGCCTTCGCCACGTTGCCGCCGTAGTCCAGCACGGACAGCTCGTGGCTCCATTCGTGCACAGCGACGTCGTACAACCGCTCGACCGGGACGCTGGGTGCGACGTAGAGCACGTCGTTGTACCAGTCGGCGGTGCCCCAGTAGTCGTAGGCGCTGCTGACCACCCAGGTCGCCGCACCTGACTGGTAGGTCGGGATGCGGGCGATGGCGTTGTTGAGTGCGGCCCAACCGGTGGGGGCCTTGCCGACCGGGGCCGCTGTCGCAACCGGTGCGTGCACCGTGCCCACGACCAACGCCGCTCCGACTGCGGCGACTGCCCGACCCAGTTGCTGTGGTCCGCTCATGTCGACCCCCCACGTCTCAACTGGTCTGTCGGTGTCCGATCCGCCCGAACTTCACCTGATCCGTCCGAAATGAGCATCCGGCGCCGGGACCCTGACCGAACGGATGACCCCGAACGGCCTAGTGCCACGCCAAAGCGGGGCAGGACGTCGTCGCCTGACGCCGAACTCTTGTCAGGTGAGGTGGACACGCTCGGCGCTGCTGCGTTCGGCCGTGTCGGCCGTGTTGGTTGCGTTCGGCTGTGTCGCCGCGCACGCCGGTGCGTCAGTCAGGACCCCGGCGCCGACGTTCGGCTACGCGACGATGTCCGACGGCACGAGCCTCGCTGTGGTCGTCAGCTATCCCAGGGGCTTCGGCGCGCGACCGGCCCAGCACTGGCCCGCGCTGTTCATGATGGATGGATACGAGGGTGGCGGCGGTGCGCTCGACCCCTCCGAGTGGCACAACCGCTACGTCATGGTCCACGCATCGGTGCGCGGCACCGGCTGCTCCGGTGGTCACTTCGACCTCTTCGACCGTACGACGGCGTACGACGGCCGCGACCTCATCGATCACTGGATCCCGGCGCAACGCTGGTCCAACGGCCGGGTCGGCATCATCGGTCACTCCTATCCGGGCCTGACCGGGTTCGCGGTGGCGGAAACCGCCCCGCGCCATCTCGCCGCCATGGCTGTCTCCGGTCTCATCGACGACCTCTACAGCAGCGAGAGCTATCCCGGCGGTGTGCCCAACGGTGGCTTCACGCTGCTGTGGACGCTGCTCGAACGGCCCGGCCAGGAGCAGAGCGGCAACCTGTCGCGTTACGTCGGGCAGTCGAGCACCGACCGGCAGACCTGTGCGACGAACATCGCCACCCGGCCGCCGCCGGACGTGTCGGACGACCCCGTCGTCAACGGCACCACGACCACCGACAACGGTGTCTGGTGGTCCGCGCACTCGCTGTCGACATTCGAGTCCGGTGTCCGCGCGCCAACGATGATCACCCAGCAGTACCAGGATGAACAGACCGGACCTCAGGGTGGCTACCTGCTGTGGAAGCGGCTGCCGCGCGACGTGCCGAAGCGGCTCGTCCTGACCAACGGTGTGCACGACACGAACGTCATCACCGCAGCCGACGAGCAGGCATGGATGGACTGCTGGGTCATCCACGGTGGGCGCGGCTGCGGTGCGGTCGCTGACCCGGGCCGGCGGGTGGACGTCCACTACGAGACGACCGGGCCCGGCAACGTGCCGTTCCAGGACCACGTGAATGCCCCCGACATCTCGGCCGACTACCCCGACCCGCAGACCCGGTGGACGCGGGAGTATCTGCACGGCGACGGCAGCGTCGGTCCCCGGCCGCCGGCAGCGAGCGAGCACGCACGCACGTTTGTCGCGTAACCGGAAGGCCGCCAGTCCTACCTGACCGGCGCCGGGATGGCCGACGCAGTGGGCAGCAACGAGGGGCCGGAGACGATCGTCGACGGACTCTGGCAGAGCGGCTATGGCCCGCCGTCGACCGCGCCGGGACCCGATCAGCTGACGTGGCAGCTGCCGATCCGGCGGACGACGACGTTGTCCGGCCCGATCCCGGTCTCGCTGTGGTTGTCCTCGACCGCGCCGGACACCGATGTCTTCGTCGAGCTGGTCGACGCCGCACCTGACGGCAGCTACAGCTTCCTGCAGCGAGGCATGCTTCGCGCGTCGTACCGCGCCGTCGACCCGCGACGGTCGCTGCGGATCCGGTCCGGGCCGCACCGCGGCGAGGTCGAGTGGTTCGGTCACCCGTTCACCAACCGCCAGCTGCTCACACCCGGCTCGCTCTACCAGTTGCGGTTCGACATCCCGCCCGTGGGCAACGTGTTCCGGCCCGGCCACCGGCTGCTCCTGATGGTCTACTCCCCGCCGGTGCTGGACGAGTTCAACGCCTACGCCTCGGGTCAGGCTGCCGCCGTGAACACGATCGTCGACACGCCGGCGTATCGCTCGACGGTGCTGCTGCCGCTGCTCCCGCGCACACCGACCGTCGCCCGGCACCAGCCGGCCTGTGGGAGCCAGGTCGGCGTCCGGTGCGTGCACCCTGGCTGAGGGTGCGAACGGGCGGCGACGGGGAATGTCCAAGCCCGTGAACCTCCTCTCCACGCCGAGAAGGCTGGGCCGCTATGGCGAGCTCGCCCGACTGCTCGTCAAGTACGGCCGGTCCGACGTCGTCCGTCAGGCCGGGCTCGACCCCGCGCTCGCGGACACCGACCCGGACGCCGGTGCCGACTCGCGCGCCCACGCCGAGGGTCTCGAGCTGGCCGCGGACCTCGAGCGGATGGGACCCACCTTCATCAAGCTCGGCCAGCTGCTGTCCACCCGCGCCGACCTGCTGCCCCAGCCCTACCTCGACTCCCTCGCCCGGCTACAGGACTCGATCGACCCTTTTCCGGTCGACATCGTCCGGGCGACCATCGAGGAGGAGCTCGGCGTCCGGCTGTCGAGGGTGTTCGAGCACTTCGACGAGCAGCCGCTCGCCGCCGCCTCCCTCGGTCAAGTCCACGCGGCGGTGCTTCGCGGCGGCCGTGACGTTGTCGTCAAGGTGCAGCGACCCGGCATCCGCCGCCAGGTCTTCGACGACCTCGAGGTCCTGG
>JAVEEH010000099.1 GCA_030840545.1 Frankiaceae bacterium
TCGGCATCGGGGCGGGTTACGTCTTGATCGCCGCGCTCTACGCCGCGACCGAGCGCCCGGCGCCCGGTGGCGTCAGTGCAGTCCCGGCAGTCCCGGCAAGGTGACCACCGGCACCGGGCCGGTCGTCTTGGTCGGCGTCGGGCTCGGTGTCGGCAGGAGTGACAGCACGGCGCCGACCGTGTCGTGCACCGTGCCGATCACGTCGCCGAGCGGGCCGGTCGGGGTCGGCGAGGGCGTCGGGGAGCCGCCACCGCCGCCACCGCCGCCACCGCCGCCACCGCCATTGCCGCCGTTGCCATTGCCACCGTCGCCGGTGCCCGGTCGGCCGGGCCCGCCGCCGGCGCCGTTGCCCGCTGTGGCAGCGGCCAGAACCGCGGCCACGCTGCCGACCCGGCCGGGCGGCTGGGTGCGTTCGAAGGCGGCCAGCGCCGCGACCACCCCGGACGCGCGAACCCCGACGAGGTGCGCGACGACCGCCCACGATCCGCCGGCTGAGCGGAAGGCGACCGCTTCGGCGTAATGCGTGTGAGCGTCGCGAGCCGGACCGGCCGCGGCAATGACAGCAGGCATCAGTCGCTCACTGCGAGCCACACCCTTGGGTGCAGTCAACGGCGCGTGCCAGGAGGCGCTGACGACCCGCTGAGTGGCACGGCCCGTCGCATCGATGCCCCGGGCCAGCGACAGCAGCGTCTGGTCGTCGCGGACGAGCTGAGGCACGGCGTGTGCTTCGCCGTCGTCGTCGGTCAGCCGCAAGGGGGTCACTCCGTCGGGGAGCGCATCGCCGCCCACCATCGTCTGGCGCAGCGCCGGCACGGTGACCCGACGCCCGCTGCTGCTCGCGACGTGCGCGGACCCGGCGAGCGCGCCGACGCGGATCGTGACCCCGCGTTCGGCGCGGACCGCTGCGCCCGCCGGTGTCGAGACATCGAGCCCGGCGACCTGCAGGTCGAGACCGGGGCCCCGCTGCGCGTCCACGACCACCGCGCCCTGGCGCAGCTGCTGCCGAGCACCATCGACGACCTGCAGTGCGGCCTGCGAACCCAGGTAGACGACGCGCGAGCGGGTGACCAGCTCGGCGCGTCCCCCGGCCGCGGTCCGCACCACATCACCGTTGTGCAGTCGAAGTCCCTCGACGGCCGACGCCGACGACCCGTCCGGATGCACAACCGTGGCGGCAAGCACCCCACGCAGCGCGGTCGTCGCGGACGCGACCGAAGAGCTGCAGCCGCTCAGGACGACACCGGCGGCCAGCACGACCGCCACTGTGAGCGCGCTCGTCCAGCCGGTCGACCGACCGGGATGCGCACTTTGTCCCATGTGTCGATGATCGACCACGAGGCGGTCATCACTCCATGGCCAGAAGTGACTATTCGCCGACTAGTCCCCGCCGGGCCAGTCCGGCTGCTCCGCGGCCCACGCGAGCAGGGCCGCGACCGCCTCGTCGTGAGACATCGGTCCCTGCTCGATCCGCTGCTGCAGGAGGTGGCGATAGGCCCGACCGACGATCGGGCCTGGCGGCACTTTGAGCTCGGTCATGATCTGGTTGCCGTCGAGAGCGGGCCGCAGACGCCTGAGGTCCTCGAGCTCGGACAGCTCGGCGATTCGCTGCTCGAGGGAGTCGTACGCCGACGACAGTGCGCGGGCCTTCGCCGCGTTGCGCGTCGTACAGTCCGACCGGGTGAGCTTGTGCAACCGCTCCAGCAGGTGGCCGGCGTCCCGCACGTAGCGGCGCACTGCGGAGTCGGTCCACTCCCCCTCGGCATAGCCGTGGAAGCGCAGATGCAGCTCGACGAGCCGGCTGACGTCCTCGACGACGTCCTTCGGGAAGCGCAGCTCGGTCAGTCGTTGCCGGGTCATCGCCGCACCGACCACCTCGTGGTGGTGGAACGAGACCTTGCCGCCGGGCCCCACCGACTTGGTCTTGGGCTTGCCGATGTCGTGGAGCAGTGCGGCCAGCCTGAGCACGAGGTCGGGCTCGCCGTCCTCGAGCCCGATCGCCTGTTCGAGAACGGTCAGCGTGTGCGCATAGACGTCCTTGTGCCGCCGGTGCTCGTCCACGGTTTCCTTGAGCCGGCCGAGCTCTGGCAGGCAGTAGTCGGCCAGACCGGTGTCGACCAGCAGCTCCAGCCCGCGGCGCGGGTCGGGTGCGAGCAACAGCTTGGTCAGCTCGTCGCGGATCCGCTCCGCGCTCACGATGCCCAGCCGTGACGCCATCTCCCGGATCGCGGCCAGGGCGGCAGCGTCGACCTCGAACCCCAGCTGGGCAGCGAACCGCGCCGCCCGCAACATCCGCAACGGGTCGTCGTCGAACGACTGCTGCGGCGCACCGGGGGTCCGCAGCAACCGCTTCGCCAAGTCGTCCAGACCACCGAACGGGTCGATGACGGGCCGCGCGGCCTGCAGCGGCAGCTGGATCGCCATCGCGTTGGCCGCGAAGTCGCGACGGGACAGGTCGCCTTCGATCGTCGTGCCGAAGGTCACGCTCGGCTTGCGGCTGCCCGAGGCGTAGGCGTCGCTGCGGTAGGTCGTGATCTCGCATCGGTGCTCCACGCCGTCGTGGGTCAGCTGCACCCCGACCGTGCCGAATGTGATGCCGGTGGTCCAGGTCGGGCCCAGGGCCGACACCAGCTCCAGGATCTGCTCGGGATGGGCGTCGGTCGCGAAGTCGAGGTCTGGCGGCAGCCGGCCCAGCAACGCGTCGCGCACCGGACCGCCCACGAGGTAGAGGTCGTGACCGGCATCGACGAATCGACCGGCGAGCCGGTCGGTGACGGGCGCCACCCGCAGCAGCTCGCGCACTGCGCGACGAGCGGCCACGAGCCTCGGCGATTCCTCGTCTGCGGGCACGGGCGCACAGACTACGAGGCGTTGGCCCGCAGCGGTCGCAGGACGGGGTAGACGAATACCACCTGTGGGCCTCTAGCCGTGAGCCCGGCGGCCACCTAGGCTGCGCCCTGCTTCCCCCAAGAGAGGCGTCGTGGATGAAGGACGCTCTGGACGTCCACCGCTCGCTGCTGGCCCGCGAGGTGCCGCACGAGGTCGTTCGACTGCCACGGCTGGTCCTGTCGGCTGACGAGATTCCCGAGGCGATGGGTCTGCCCCGCGACCGTTGTGTCGC
>JAVEEH010000155.1 GCA_030840545.1 Frankiaceae bacterium
ACAGCCGCCTCGACCCGTTGTCGGTGGGGATGAAGGTCGAGGTGACCATCGGCTCGAACGAGCCGGCGGGGACGGGGGTCTGCCGCACATCGGCCACGACCAGCCCGTCGGTCTTCGCCGGTAGGCCGCCCTGGAAGAGCCCGATGTAGAGGTGCCCGAGGCCCTCGTTCAGGCCGGCGTACTTGTCACTCCATGAGGGCGCCGAGACGAAGCCCACCCAGCCGGACAGCCGACCGTCGAACACCCAGGCTCCCGGCGTGGTCTGGGACAGGCTCTGGAGGAAGTACCGGTCGGTGTGATGGTCGAAGCTCGCAACGCCTTGAGCCGAGCCGTTGAAGTACTGCCCGGAGATCGGGAAGAAGTCGAGCGGAAACCGCGCCGCAGCAGCGGTCGATCTGGCCTTGGGATCGAGATCAAGTCTCGCCAGGCCGGCTTCACCGGGGTAGGGGTTGCCGGCGTAGGTGCCGCCCGTGATGCACCCGAAGTAGAGGGCCGGTCGGAACGAGCTGCGGACAACGAGCCCACCGACGCCGGCGCTGTTGAGCACCTGCTGGCACTCGGGAATCGGTCGGATCCAGACGACCTTGCCGGTGGCGGGCGAGATGGCGACGACCGACGTCATCGGGCTGCCCGGCTGGCCGTTGGTGCTCTCAACGGCGGTCGCCGCCGAGAAGTCGCCGACCATGTAGACGAGATCGTCGGCGCGGGAGTAGGTAAGCCCGGCCGGGGAGTATCCCGGCAGCGTTGTTTCGAGATTCCATTCCGGCAGTGCCTTGTTGTGCGTCGTGTCGTAACGCACCAGGATCGGCGTGAGGGTCTGAGCTTCCTGTCCGCCAACTGTGGGGTTGAGACCGATGAACAGCAGCTGATGGCGCAGCGTGTCGAGCGCGACAATGTTGGGGGTGGCCTCCGGCACCTTCAGATTGCTTGCGAGAGGGCCTTCGGCAATGGGCTGCGGGATCCGGTGCCGCAGATCGTAAGTGATGACGTGGTCCATCGAATTCGGGTCGGTGTAGACGTAGTACATCCGCCGCTTGGGGGCGTCCACCTGCGCAATGCGGCCGGCGTAAAGTCGTTTGCTGCCGGCCGCTGGCTCCGGCAGTTGCCCGATGACGTGCAAAGGACCGGACTGAACTGCGCGATGGCGCGCCGCATCGACCCGGGCGGGCGCGCTCGCCCAGGCCGGCGCACCGAGCACCGTCACCAGGGCAGCGCAGAGCACCGCGCGCGTCCGTCGTCCTCGTCTCACTGTCGTCCTCGTCGTTGGGTTGTGAACGTCTGCTGAGGGGCCGGGCTGGTCAGGCGGTTCGAGGTGTCCACCAGCCACAGCCGATCAGGATTGCGTCAGGTGCCGGCTACCGAACCGACGACCGTTGCCGTCACGGGACCGCCACACGGCAGACCCTTCGGCTGGGTCACCGCGAATGCTGCGATGCCGTCACCCTTGATGCCGCCCGCCGTAGTGAGCACGGCGGTTGCGCCGACACGAGTCCAGGTGAACGTGCCGTTGATGGCGCCGCTGAAGCTTCCGGTCGCCGACCCGACAGCCGGGCAGGTGCCCTTGGCCTCCACCACGGTGTAGCTCGAAGAGACCGCACCCTGGATGACCTTCTTCGTGCCGATCGCACCCGTGACCTTCAGCGCCGCGGTCCCAGTGCTGGTGCCGCAGCCGAAACAGTTGATGTGGGCGGTCCCGTTGAACGCACCCTCTGTTGCGGCGAACGCCGGGCTGCTCGTGCCGAGTGCGATGCTGGCAATGCCCGCACTGGCCAGGACAGCGCTGCGCATGATGCGCTTCATGTTTCCCCTTCTGTTGACTGATCCGGTCAACTGCAACAAGCGGGTGAAGCTGGTAGGTCTGCTGGGCGCCCTCCCTTCCCCGGGTTGCTGCTGCCGGACAGTCGCGTTCCGGCTGGTCAGCACGTCCCGCTCAACGGATCCGCAACGG
This sequence comes from Frankiaceae bacterium, assembly GCA_030840545.1. GTDB lineage: Bacteria > Actinomycetota > Actinomycetes > JAFAQI01 > JAFAQI01 > JAFAQI01. The sequence goes on from JAVEEH010000155.1 coordinate 1,949, forward strand.
TGAACGGCACGTCCACCTGTTTGCTGGTCTGGTGCCACGCGACGACGACGGTGACCCGCGCTTTGCCGGTGGGTGCATCGGCCCGCACGGTCCAGGTGTTGGCCCAGCTCCCGTCGACCGGCGAGGAGTAGCCGTCGGCGTTGCCGCCGTAGCCGTAGCCGAACGGTGGCGCAGCGCCGCTCTTCTCCCCGGCGTAGACGGCGACGTAGGCGAGCGCCGCGTTGCGCGCCGTCTTCACGGTCACTGTGGCGGTGCGCCCGGCGACGACACAGGTTGGCGTGACGTGCGCGGTGACCGACCAGACGTAGGACGAGCTGCCCCGCTGCCCAGGAACGTCGCTTGCCTGCCCGGTCGACGAGCCGTTCGAGGCACCTGCCGGATGGGAGCCGGCGGGCACTCCGTTCGACGTGCTGCCGGTGGCGGGGTTCACGACCGCGGCGCCGCCCGACGTGGTTGTCCCCGACCGACCTGCAGCTGCGGCCGCAGCGATGCCGACATGAGCGGCCGCTGTAGGGGAGGGCGGGGACGCGGCCCGATGGCCGGCGCCACCACAACCGGTCAACGCGGCCATCGCGACGAGCACGACGACAACCGCGCGGCTGGGGGTGAAGGCACGGGGCACGGTCAGGCCCCGACCTTGACGCACGAGGGCCAACCGGCGATGTAGGACGAGGCAGACTGGGCCTTGTCGACGTTGCCGAGCGCGATCTGGTCAGTCGTGCCGACGCGCCAGGTCGCCGCGCCGATGGCGGTCAGCTTGGCCTTGGCGGGGACCGGCACTGCCAGCGCCGCCAACGGCACCGAGATGTGGATCTCGTGCTTGGCCGTGTCGATGGCGCCCTGGCCCTTGCCGCCGGCCCAGCTGGTGCCGCTCGGTGAGATGACGGCGTTGACCGAGCCGGTCGCGGTGCCGACCGTGTAGACGACCTGGTACTCCCGCCCCGTCGGCGCGCTGGTGTCTGCGGTGGAGAAGGAGGCGACGCGGATGACGCCGGTCATCGTGGTCGCGTTGGTGGCCAGGTCGGCGCCGATGATGTCGAGGTTGCCGTCGTTGGGTGCCGAGACGGGCAGGCCCGTGCCCGTCGCGTCGCCGCGAGCGTCGGTCACGAGGTTGCAGGTCGGCTTCTTCTTCTTGAGCGGTGCGGCGTGGGCGCCCAGGGCCGGCGCGAGCAGCCCGGCAGTGGTCGCGAGGACAACGCAACGAACAATCACGGGTCGGGTCATGCTCTCCACTCCGCACTCACCGGCTGGACATGGGCCAGCCGGGCGGCTACCGGCCGGTAGGTGGCCGCCCCGGCAGAATCTTGCTGGATGCCTGGCTTCACCGCAATAGAGGTGTTACGTGGCGGAAAGCCGGAGTTGACGGCATCATGAGTCGGAACTGGGATCACTGAGAGTCACCTCGTCTGGGTCGGGGTGCCATGGTTTGTTTCAATGAGCACGGGCGGCCGTGGCTGGTCAGGCATGGAGGTGTCCACCAGCCGCGGCCGCCCGCTTCATCTCAGGTGCCTGCGACAGACCCCGCCACGGAAGCCGTGACCGGACCGCCACACGGCAGGCCCGCCGGGCTGGTCACCGCGAACGCCGCGATGCCGTCGCCCTTGATGTCACCGGCGGTGGTGATGACCGCGGTCGCGCCGACCCGGGTCCAGGTGAAGGTGCCGTTGATCGCGCCGCTGAAGTTGCCGGTGGCCGAGCCGACCGCCGGGCACGTGCCGGCTGCCTCGGTCACGCTGTAGTCGGCGCTGACTGCCGCCTGGGTCATGGCCGTGCCACCCAGCTCACCGGTCACCTTGAGCGTGGCCGTGCCGGAGCTCGAGCCGCAGCCGAAGCAGTTGATGTGAGCGGTGCCCTGGAACACGCCTGCGCCCTGGGCATAGGCAGAGCCGGTCGTGCCGAGCGCGATGCCGGTGACGGCCGCGCCGGCCAGCACCGCGCTGCGCATGATGCGCTTCATGTCTCCCCTTCTGTTGACGGATGTGGAAGTGCCTTGCGGTTGAGCGGTTGAGCCTCGAGGTCCACATAGATACGGACGAACCCGGAATTTGTTACAAGATCTTTTTGGGCGTCACCCGCGAGGTCTCTCGCTCGTTGTCAGCTGTGAGGGCACACGGGGACGGTGCGCAGGCGGGAACTCGGATGTAACAAATCGCCCGCTGCTCCGTATCTAGGTAACCCAGCCCTAAAAGGAGCCCCCATGCGCAAGTTCGCTGCCGGACTGGCCGTTGTCACGGCCACGGCCCTGCCCGTCGTCGCGTTCGGGCCCGCGCCCGCCGCCCAGGCCGCCCCGATCTGCGAGTCCGCCGAGGCGCACGGCACGATCGTCGGGATGTGGGTCTTCGGGCCGTACTGCGTGCCCTACAAGGACGCCACGTTCTGCCAGACGGAGACCACGGGCTTCCTGCCTTACGCGTCGACAACCGTCATGGTGTGCGTCCCGGCACCGCTAACAGCGAACGCCGACCCTGCAGGCGACGCCTGAGCCCCCGCCTCGGACGCCCGCGCCCTGCAGCACGTACGTGCCGACCGGCGTCGTGAGACTGATGTCGTGATCATCGAAAGTGCCGGTCTTGCTGGGGTCTTTGCCCACCCTGGCTGATGCCGCGGCGCTGACGGGCGCGGCGGAGCCGGTGTCGGCGGCCGCGCCGAAGCCGCCGCCCGCTCGCCCAGCCGGACCAGTCGCCGACGCGGTCGAGCCGGCCCCGCGCACGC
>JAVEEH010000156.1 GCA_030840545.1 Frankiaceae bacterium
TCTGCAGGCCGCGGCTGCGTAGTTGTTCCAGCACCTCACGCGCTTCGATCGCGTTGACCATCAGCGCGGTCTCGGTGATCTCGAGCGCCAGCCCATGCCCGGACGCACCACTCGCCCGCAACGCGGCGGCAATGTGGTCGTCCAGGTCCGCGTCACCGAGGTGCCTCGCCGAGATGTTGACCGCAATCGGGGCATCGTCTCCGAGGAAGCTGCGCAGCTGTGCCAGGTCGGCGCACACCCGTGACAGCACCCACTGGTCCAACGCCGGCGCGAGGCCGGTGGCCTCCGCGACGGCGACGAACTGCGTCGGCTCAACCTCACCGCGGCTCGGGTGGGTCCACCGCGCGAGCGCCTCGACCCCTACGACGGACCCGTTGGCCAGGTCGACGAGTGGCTGGTAGAACACGCGGAGGTGGTCGTCGCTGAGTGCCTCGCGCAGATCCCCGCTCAGACCCAACCGGTCGGCCGTGCGGCCGGCCACCCCGACGTCGAACATCTGGATCCGCCCCGGCCCGATCGCCTTGGCTTCGTACATCGCCGCGTCGGCGAAGCGCAACAGGTCGGCGCCGGGCTGCGGCGGCGAGACCGCGATCCCCACGCTCGCACTGACGTGCGCCCGTTGGCCCGCTACGTCGAACGGCAGCGCCAGCGCGTCCCGGAGCCGCCCGGCCAGCTCGTGGGCCTGCGACTCGTCGCTGTCCTCGGTGACGATGGCGAACTCGTCGCCGCCGAACCGGGCGACGGTGTCACCTTCACGCACCGCGTCGCGGAGCCGCTGCGCGACCTGCTGCAGCAGCTCGTCGCCGACGGCGTGACCCCAGGTGTCGTTGACCAGCTTGAACTGCTCCAAGTCAGCCAGTACGACGGCGACTGCGCCGGAGCCTTTGCGTTGTCGCCGGTTGAGTGCGTGGTCCAGCCGGTCCATGAGAAGGGTCCGATTCGCCAAGCCCGTCAACGGGTCGTGCAACGCGCGGCGGCGCAGCTCCTCCTCGCCGCGGCGGGCCTCGGTGACGTCGGCGATCATCGCCAGTGTGCTTTGCACGCCGTCTTCGGTGAGCAGCGGACTTGTGCTAAAGCGCAGTGAGCGGCTCCGGCCATCCGGGTGCTGATACTGCAGCTCGTACTTCTCCGGGCCCCGCCGGTGACGGCCTCTCAGCTTGTCGGCGATGAACGTCGAGTCGTTCTTGTCCAGGAGCTCGATCGCGGTCTGCTCGTCGATCGTGCGCATCGGGATGCCGAGAATCTCCGACACCATGTTGTTGGCATACAAAGTGTGCCCGTCGACACCAACAGCCCAGATGCCCTCTTGTGCGGCGTCGGCGATCACCCGATAGCGGTCCTGTGATCGCCGCAGTGCCTGGTCGGCCTTCTTCCGAGCCGTCAGGTCGTTGACGAACACGACGACCTCGTGCGGTGAGCCGTCGTCAGCACGCAGGAGTGCGGCGTTGATCAGCACGGTCATCGGGTTGCCGTCCGGCCCGGCCAGGACCCGTTCTCCGTAGCCGGCATCGCTTTCCCCGGAGAAGACGGCCTCGAGCGTGTCGTCGGGCAACGCCTCTGCTCTCGAGTTGTACAGCGCTCGGATGTGTTGCCCCTTGAATTCATTGTGCTCGAGCCCGAGCAGGCGGCACATCGCATCGTTGACGGTGATCGCGCGGTCGCCGTCGAGACCAATCATCGCCTGCGGGATCGCGACCTGGTCGAACCTCGCTCGGAAGCGCCGCTCACTCTCCTCGAGCTTCTTGCGGGCGGACACCCTCGCCGAGACGTCGCGACAGATTCCGCTGATGCCGGTCATCTCACCCGCCGGGTTGCAGACCGGCGACAGTCTCAGCGCGCTCTCGAACTCCGTGCCGTCCTTGCGTCTGCGGACGGTGGACAGGACTTCCACTGACTCCCCGGCCATCAGGGCAACCACGGCCGCCACGTGCTGGGGTCGCTGACTTTTGGGGATCAGCAGCGAGATGCGCTGGCCGATGAGCTCGGCCGGTGTGTAACCAAACACCTGCTCCACGGCAGCGTTGGCGCTGCGGATAATTCCTTCCAGGTCGGTGTCGATGATGGCGTCGGCGGAGCCCTCGATGATCGACGCAAGGTGTGCGGCGCGCGTTTCTGCCTCTCGTTGGGCCGAGATGTCATAGGCGAGCCCGAGCGCGCCCGCGTAGCTTCCGTCTTCGAACACCGGGGTGGTCGCATAGTGCACCAGGAGCTCTCGGCCGTCCTTGGTGCGGATGCGGAAGTCGTGCTCAACGGATTGTCCGGCCTCGAGCCGGGCGAGCGCCTCGCGCCCTCGCGCGCGCTCGTCGTCCGGAAGGAGCAGCGCGGCGGCGGACTGACCGATGGCCTCAGCCGCGGTGTAGCCATAGAGCAGCTCGGCGGCCGGGTTCCAGTAACGGATGAGACTGTCCCGGTCGCTGGCGACAGCCGCCTGCGACGCCGCATCGAGCGCGAGCTCGAAGAACGACTTGCCAATCTCCACGTGGGACCCCGCTCAGCTGAGCCGTGGCACTGCGGGGTCCAGACGATGACGCGACATTGTCAGTCTACGCCTGCGCGGCGCAATTGATGTCGTCACTTGCAACTACGCACATCCCCAGGCCGCCGCGCATTTGCCGCCGGGCGCTTCTGAAGGCGTCATTTCTCCTGGACGTCATGTAGGCAGCACGACCCGCTACCGATGCACAAGATGCCCAGTCCGTGCACCGGAAAGGTCCTCATGCGCTTACCTCGCCAGGCGAGAGGCATGCAGCGGCGCTGGCGGGCAGCGACGTGGCTGCTGCTGGCGATCGGCGTGGCCGGCTCGATCGCGGCCGCAACCGCGTGGCGCTCAAACGTCCAGAAGGAGTCGCACCGCGTCTTCGACACGCAGGCGGCGGACGTTGCCGCCTCCATCTCCGTCTCGCTGGCGCGCGTGGACGACATGACCACGACGATGCGTGCGCTGGTCGGGACCCGCCCGCACATGACCGACGCCCAGTGGAACGCGTGGGTCGCGAGCCTCGACATCGCTCATCGGTACGCCGGCGTGCTCGGTCTCGCTTACGTCGAGATCGTCCCGGCCGCCAGGCTGGCCGCCTTCCAGCGGGCCCTCCGCGCGGACGGGGTCGAGAGTGGCATCGCGCCGCGACCGTTCGCGGTGATCCCGGCGGGCCCGCGTCCCTACTACTGCTTCGTCCGGCTCGGCAGTCTCGGGCCGGAGCTAGCGAACTTGCCACCGGGTCTGGACCTGTGCGTGCTCGCGGGCAAGGACTGGATGGCCAAGCCGCGAGACACCGCGCAGCTGCAGGTCGCGCCGGTCGTGCTCGGTGGCCGGACGGTCGCCCAGGTCATCGCGCCGGTGTATACCCGCGGGGTCATCCCCGCCAGCGTGGGTCAGCGCAGGCACAACATCATCGGCTTGGCCGGTGAGCTGTTCGACTTCAACGCGATCCTGCGGACGGCTGTCGGTGCCCATCGTGGTCT